>NZ_JBICKH010000077.1:0-201400 GCF_043103905.1 Pseudomonas sp. yb_2
GTGTGCTGCTTTGCTCCCGAATGAGAGAGTGGCCCAAATGGCATCGGCGTTAATCCCTGTCGGCACAGCTTGCTGTGACCACGTATAGAAGAGTGAACACTTCGCCGCCATTGACCCCGCGCGCCTGTTTTTTTCGCTAGAAAGAACAGTGGGTTATCTTTTGTTTGATAGAAGCGGGTTCACCCGCGAAGAGGCCGGTGCAAGCAAAGCAGCACCTGAAGGTGTCTATGCTTACTGCAGACCCCTCAGGAATCACACCCATGACCCTGATCAGCCGCGAACCCTGGTGGCTAGTCCCCCCAAAGCCCGGGCAGCAAGAGCAGGACCTGCACTGGGGCTACCTGGAAATCTACGCCGACGGTCGCGCTGTGTTCGTCGACCAGCGCCCCACTGACCGGGAGCTGGCCGAGCGCAAGAGCTGCCGCAATTTCCCCGACCCCGAGCCGTGACGGCTCAGCCTTCCAGCTCAGCCAGGCGCGCTTCCAGCGCCGCAATGCGGGCTTCGAGGGCTTCGATGCGGTCTTCTGACACACTGCCGCCACTGGTGCGCGCGCCGCCTTCCTGCTGCCGTGCAGCGAGAATCGCCTCGATTTCCGCCGGGTCGCCCAAGGCATGGGTGTAGCGGTCTTCACGCTGGCCGGCCTGGCGTGGCAGGTGCAAGGCCAGGTCCCGCGAGATCAGGCGCTCCAGCTGATGCTGGATCTGCTCGGCGTCGTCAAAGTCGTGCAGGCGGTTGCTACGAGTCAGCAGTTCGTTGAGGGTTTGCGGGCCCCGCAGGAACATCAGGCCCATCAGCACCAACTGCGCTGGCACCAGCTCCAGTGCCTTGTCTACCCGATGTTCCCAGCGGTCGGCACGGCTGCCCATCTGCAGGCGGGTCATGCCCTGACCTTCGAGGGCGCGCAAGGCCTGGCCGACCTGGCCTTGGGTGAGGTTCATCACCGGCTCGCGGCTGGTCTTCTGGTTGCAGGCCAGGACCAGGGCATTGAGGGTCAGCGGGTAGCTTTCCGGGCTGGTGGCCTGCTTTTCGATCAGCGAGCCGAGAACGCGGATCTCGATGCTGTTGAAGCGGCCTTCACCCGCGGTTTCGTGTTCTGACATGGCCCTGTCTCGTGGCTGGGGAAAGGCCACTAGGGTAGGTAATGCCATCGCGTAAGGCAATTGGGGCCGCAAAGCGGCCCCGGCCCTCTTAGCCGTGGCGCTGCTCTTGAGCCTGACATGCCGCGGCAGTGAACAGCACATCGGTCGAAGAATTCAGCGCCGTTTCGGCCGAGTCCTGCAACACGCCGATGATGAAGCCCACCGCAACCACCTGCATGGCAATTTCGCTTGGGATGCCAAACAGGCTGCACGCCAGCGGAATCAGCAGCAGCGAACCCCCGGCCACGCCCGAGGCGCCGCAGGCGCACACTGCCGCTACCACGCTGAGCAGCACGGCAGTCGGCAGGTCCACCTGGATACCCAGGGTATGCACTGCGGCCAGGGTCAGCACGGTAATGGTGATCGCCGCACCGGCCATGTTGATGGTCGCGCCCAGCGGGATCGACACCGAGTAGGTGTCTTCATGCAGGCCAAGGCGTTCCGACAACGCCAGGTTCACCGGGATGTTGGCGGCCGAGCTGCGGGTGAAGAATGCGGTAATGCCGCTTTCACGCAGGCACAGCAGCGTCAGCGGGTAGGGGTTGCGGCGGATCTTCCAGAACACGATCAGCGGGTTCATCACCAGCGCCACGAACAGCATGCAGCCGATCAGTACCGCCAGCAGGTGCAGGTAGCCGAGCAGCGCGTCCAGGCCCGACTGGGCCAGGGTGGAACTGACCAGGCCAAAGATGCCCAGCGGGGCGAAGCGGATGACCACGCGCACGATCAGGGTTACACCATTGGACAGGTCTTCGACCACGGTACGGGTCGTTTCGCCGGCGTGGCGCAGGGCCACGCCCAAGCCGATGGCCCATGTCAGCACGCCGATGAAGTTGGCGTTGAGCAGGGCATTGACCGGGTTGTCTACCGCGTTCAGCAACAGGTTCTGCAGCACTTCGGCGATGCCGCCTGGCGCGCTCAGCGTGGCCTCGCTGGTGCTTAGCGCCAGGTGCGACGGAAACAGCATGCTGGCAAACACGGCCACCACTGCTGCGGCAAAGGTGCCCAGCAGGTACAGCCAGAGGATCGGGCGAATGTGGGTTTCCTGGCCGTGACGATGGTTGGCGACCGAAGCCATGACCAGGATGAACACCAGCACGGGCGCAACCGCCTTCAGGGCACTGACAAATACCTTGCCAAGAAAGGCCAGGTCGCGGGCGATGGCAGGTGCAAGCAGGGCGAGGGCGATGCCGGCGAGCAGGCCGATGACGATCTGGGTCACCAGGCTGGTGCGGTTGAGGATGCGGAGGAAAGGGGTCATGTGCAGCGGTATCTCGGAATCTGGAAAGGGCGGACTTTACCATAGAGCACCTATAGCGCATGTCGGGCCGTGTTCTTTGTCAATCAGGCTTTTACGGCTACCAGTGAAACAACTCCCGCCGCGCCCCCTCGGTAATCGCCACGATCCCTGGGTGCTTGACCTTGCGCTCCACCGAAATGGCATAGAACGATTCGTGCACGGCCTCGGTCTGCCCGATCAGTTGCACGCCATACTGACGGCACACCTCCTCGGCGATTACGCTGGGCGCTACGAAAATGCCGCTGCCCGACTGTCCGAACGCTTGCATCAAGGCACTGTCATCGAACTCCCCCACGATCCGTGGCTGCACCTGCTGCTCGCCCAGCCACCGCAGCAGGCGGCTGCGTACCACGGTCTCCTGGCCGGGAACCAGCAGCGGAGCATCCTGCAGGCAAGCTGGAAAAGGACCTTCAAGCCGTTGTGCCAGCGCCGGGGTGGCGAAGAAGCTCAGCCCGCACTCGCCCAGCTTTTGGCTGTAGCACTTGATGTCCAGGTGGTTAGGCATGGGGCTGTCGGATATCACCAGGTCCAGGCGCTGGATAGCCAGGTCTGCCAGTAACCGCTCAAGTTTGTCCTCGCGGCAGTTGATGCGCAGCACCTCCTCCAGGTCCATGGTCGGTGCCAGCAGGCGGTAGACAATGGATTTGGGCACCACGTCAGCCACCCCCACACGGAACAGGATCTGCTCTTGAGGGCCGGCACGCAGCATGGCTTCAAGCTCGCTGCCGATCTGAAACATCTGCTCTGCATACACCAGGGCCTGACGGCCGGTTTCTGTCAGTTCCAGCTGCCGGCCAGCGCGCTGGAACAGTTCCAGGCCGTAGGTTTGCTCGAACAGGGTGATCTGCCCGCTGATGGTTTGCGGTGTGAGGTTCAGCTGTTGGCTGGCGCGGGTGATGCTGCCCGTCTTGGCCACGGCCCAGAAGTAATGCAACTGGCGATAGTTAAGCACCGTCGGTCGTTCCGATTCGTAAAAACCGAAGTATATGCCATGAAAATACGAATTTTCCTGAACTATTGCCGTCTTTAGAATGCACGGCTATCAGGCGCCATGCGCCGCCGGGTTATTTCAAGCGAGGACACCATGCTGCAACTCAAATCCATAGGCACCCCGTTGGTGCTGGCTTTGGCCCTGTTCACCCTGGCAGGCTGCGACCAGGCCGAGAAATCCGCGCAGCAGATGCTCGATCAGGCCGCGCAGTCGGCCAAGCAAGCCATCGACGACACCAACAAGGCTGCCCAGCAGGCGCTGAGCGAAGCCATCGGCAGCGAAGGGCAGAAGCCCAAGGATGCCGAGAAGAAAGAAGAAACCCAGGAAATCTGACCCCAACCGCTGCTGCAGGATTTGAACAATGGAATATTTGCTGGAACTCGCCGCTAGCCCTACCGCCTGGGTTGCCCTGGCTACGCTGGTGGCCATGGAAGTTGTTCTGGGCATCGACAACCTGATCTTCATCTCGATCCTGACCAACAAATTGCCGGTGGAGTACCGCTCCAAGGCGCGGCGTATCGGTATCAGCATGGCCTTGGTCATGCGACTGGCCTTGCTCAGCACCGTGGCCTGGATCGTCCAGTTGACCGACCCGGTGTTCGAAGTGTTCGGCAACGCCTTCTCGTGGAAGGATGTGATCCTGATTGCCGGTGGTCTGTTCCTGCTGTGGAAGGCGACCAAGGAAATTCACGAAAACGTCGACCCGCATGGCGCCAAGGAGGAAGCCAAGGTCTCCTCCACGGTTACCCTGGGCTTTGCTGCGGCGATTTTCCAGATCCTGCTGCTGGACATCGTCTTCTCGGTCGACAGCATCATTACCGCCGTGGGCATGACCGAGCACCTGCCGATCATGATTATCGCTGTTATCACGGCTGTGATCGTGATGATGGTGGCTGCCGACCCGCTGGCCAACTTCATCAACGACAACCCGACCGTGGTCATGCTGGCGCTGGGCTTCCTCATCATGATCGGCATGACGCTGATCGCCGAAGGCTTTGGCGCCCATGTACCCAAGGGCTATGTGTATGCGGCCATGGCGTTCTCGACGGCTATCGAGGTCCTCAACATCCTGGCCCGTCGAGCGCGTTTGAAGCGTGAGGCGGCTGAAGGTTGATGTAAAAAGGGGCGCCTCGCGCCCCTCTTGCGGACAAGCCCGCTGCACAGGTATTCGCGTGGCACTGGCAACGCGAATACCTGTGCAGCGGGCTTGTCAGTCAGTGGGCTTCGGGAAATCCTGAGGTTAGCTCACCCCGGCATGCCGCCGGGGCCGTCTTACTGGCTGTGGCTTGGCGGGTGCCTGCGGTGGCAGGTGGTGTGCATGACGCCGCACGATACGCAGTACACCCCACAGCATGGCGGCTGCGACGCTCAGCCACATGCCTACCAGCATGAGAATTGCCATGGTCAGGCTCATCTGTGCCTCCATCTTTGCGGCAAGCGCTTGATTGGGCCGCGTTTACCTTCCAGACACTGCTTTAGTCTAGCCCTTCGTCTGTGACGTTCCATCGAACAATGGTCTATCTCTAGGGCCGATTCGCTCCAAGGCGCTGTCGGACTATACCCGCGCCGCTGTCGGACCTATGATCGGTGGCCAGAGCCGGGCGCTGCCTGCCTGGCGTTGGAACAAGCGAGTGTCCATGGAGCAACATTCCTTCAAGGCTGCCCCCCGGCGGCTACTGGCTGCCTGCCTGCTGGCTGCCACCCTGGCCGGCTGCGCCGGCGCACCGCCCGGCAACCTCAAGGGCCTGCCGCAGCGAGTCGAGATCAGCAGCGTGCCGTTCTACCGTGGCAACGCCAACCACAGCGGGGCCATGGCGCTGGCGGCAGTGCTGTCGCAGCAGGGGGCGCCTATTACGCCGGGCTTGCTGGATAAGCCGCTCAACCTGCCTCAGGGCGCTGAAACGCTGGATACCGCTATTCCCCGTGTGGCGCGGGACTACGGTAGGGTGGTGTACCCGCTGGACAAGCAACTGGACGCGCTGCTGACCCAGGTGGCAGCGGGCAACCCGGTGCTGCTGCGTTACGAGGACGGTTCGGCCTGGTGGAGCGAGCCGCGCTATGCGGTGTTGATGGGCTATGACCGTTACAAGCAGCGGGTGCTGCTGCGCTCGGGCATGCACCGGCGGCAGGTGATGGCATTCGATGAATTTGCATCGGCATGGGAGAAGCAGGGGAGTTGGGCGGTGCTGGTGCAGCCACCTCGGCAACTGCCGGCCCAGGTTGATCGCCAGCGGTGGTTGCATGCTGCGGATGAATTGGCCAAGGCCGGGCAAGAGATTGCGGCGAAGCAGGCGGTCAATAGCCTGAACGAATAGCGTTGCCTGTGCCGGCTTCTTCGCCGGCAAGCCCGCGCCCACAGGATTTGTGCTTATTGCACAGTCCGTGTGGGCGCAGGTTTGCCGGCGAAGAGGCCAGGCCTGCCTGAATCAGAAGCCCAGGCGATCGCGCAGGCTGTAGTACCAGGCACCGATGGCGCTGAAGGGTACGCGCAGCATCTGGCCACCCGGGAACGGGTAGTGCGGCAGGCCGGCAAAGGCGTCGAAACGCTCTGCCTGGCCGCGCAGGGCCTCGGCCAGCACCTTGCCCGCCAGGTGGGTATAGGTCACGCCGTGGCCCGAGCAACCCTGCGAGTAGTAGATGTTGTCGCCAATCCGGCCAACCTGTGGCAGGCGCGACAAGGTCAGCAGGAAGTTACCGGTCCAGGCGTAGTCGATCTTCACGTTCTTCAGCTGCGGGAAGGCCTTGAGCATTTTCGGGCGGATGATCGCCTCGATGTTGGCCGGGTCACGCGCGCCGTACACCACGCCGCCACCGAAAATCAGGCGCTTGTCGCTGGTCAGGCGGTAGTAGTCGAGCAGGTAGTTGCAGTCCTCGACGCAGTAGTCCTGCGGCAGCAGGGTGCGTGCCAGTTCTTCGCCCAGTGGCTCGGTGGTGATCACCTGCGTGCCGCATGGCATGGACTTGGCGGCCAGCTCGGGTACCAGGTTGCCCAGGTAGGCGTTGCCGGCAACGATGATGAACTTGGCGCGGACCTTGCCCTGCGGGGTATGCACGACCGGGTTGGCACCGCGTTCGATGCGCACGGCCGGGGTTTGCTCATAGATGATGCCACCCAGCGACTCGACCGCGGCAGCTTCACCCAGGGCCAGGTTCAGCGGGTGGATGTGGCCGCCGCTCATGTCGAGCATGCCGCCGATGTAGCTGTCGCAGGCAACCACTTCGCGGATGCGCTTCTGGTCCATCAGCTCCAGCTGATTATGGCCAAAGCGTTCCCACAGGCGCTTTTGCGATTCCAGGTGACCCATCTGCTTGCTGGTAAGGGCAGCGAATACGCCACCATCTTTCAGGTCGCACTGAATGTTGTACTTGGCCACGCGTTCACGAATGATGCGCCCGCCCTCGAAGGCCATGTGACCCAGCAGTTGCGCCTGCTTGGGGCCGACGGTGCGTTCGATGACATCAATGTCGCGGCTGTAGCTGTTGACGATCTGGCCGCCGTTGCGGCCCGATGCGCCGAAGCCGACCTTGGCCGCTTCGACGATGCTCACCTTGAAGCCGTTCTCCAGAAGGAACAGGGCGCTGGACAGGCCGGTGTAGCCGGCACCGATGATGCACACATCGGTTTCCACCTCACCCTGCAGCGCCGGACGTGGCGGCACCGGGTTGGCCGAGGCGGCGTAGTAGGACTGGGGGTAGGGGGTGTTAGCCATGCTGCAGGAACCTCGTGTTTTATATTTTTAACGAATGTACCGATGCTATCAATAATAATAAACACCCGCTAGTCGTCTGGTGAAAATCCTTTACGGGGCCCCCCTCAGTCAGCCTCTCTATAAAGAGTTTAAGATTCAGTAGGTTAGCGCGAAAAAAAGTGTTGACAGGGTTTTTGTAATGCGTAGAATGCGCACCACACGACAGGCACATAGCTCAGTTGGTTAGAGCACCACCTTGACATGGTGGGGGTCGTTGGTTCGAGTCCAATTGTGCCTACCAAATCGAAAAAGGGGTGATCCGAAAGGGTCACCCCTTTTTTCATTGTCCATTGCCGCGCGAGCGGGAATACCGCGGCATGGACGCAAAGCGCTTTCATTCGAAAGTTTTTGATTTTTCTCAAAAAAAAGCTTTACAGGTACGCATCGGGCCACTAATATGCGCACCACACGACAGGCACATAGCTCAGTTGGTTAGAGCACCACCTTGACATGGTGGGGGTCGTTGGTTCGAGTCCAATTGTGCCTACCAAATCGAAAAAGGGCGATCAGAAATGATCGCCCTTTTTGCATTTGCGCCCGAAGCAGCGTGTAACGTTTGGTCGCGGTTCGGGGCATACCCGACGTGCTAGAATCCGCCCCTTCGAATCTGGAGGTACACGCGTGCGCAAACTGGCTGTGGTAATGGCAGTGCTCGCCCTGGCGGGCTGTGAGAACGAGGTCGAAGGCGTGCACAAGCAGGTGGCCGAACACCTGCATAACCCCAAGACCGCCAAGTTCGGCAACGTGCGGATCGACACCCAGGGCACCATCTGCGGTCAGGTCCGCGGCAAGGACGATGCCGGGCAGTACGAAGCCTACCGCAGCTACGTGGCGATCAAGCGCGATGGCCAATACGACATCATCGTCGACGATACCGGCAACAACCTGCGTATCCGTGAGCTCTGCGGTGGAGCCGACCTGCAGCGCCGTGCCGAGGCGCTGGCAGACCAGCCGGCGCCACAGGGGTGGGATGTGGAAGTGGTACAGGGCGCCAACATGGGCGCACTCAGCGATATGACGGCGCGCCTGATCGAAAAGGGCATCCCCTCTTCGGTGGAGTACCGTGACGGCAAGCCGGTGGTGCTGCTGGGGCCGTTCCCCACCCGTGAAGAAGCGCAGGCGCGCAGGGACGAAGTGATGGCCAAGCTGGGTACCGATTCGGTGGTCATCCAGCACGGCGCAGCACGCTAAACCAGTAAAAGTGGCGCCGCAGCCAAGGCTTGTGTCAGGCGCCGTTCACACAAGTTTGGCTATGCTTGGGGTGGTAGCTGCCAAACGGGGAGGGCCTCATGTCTACACTGGAGCGGGCCATTGCCGTGGCCGCCAGGGCGCATGAAGGGCAATACGATAAGGGTGGGGCGGCTTATATCCTCCACCCTTTGCGCGTGATGATGCGGGTTTCCACACCTGAACAGCGGATTGTGGCGGTGCTTCACGATGTGATCGAGGACACCCCGCTGACCCTGTCCGACCTGGCGCGTGAGGGCTTCGCGCTGAAAATCCTGGCTGCGTTGCTGGCGCTTAGCCGCCGCGAAGGCGAGCCTTACCAGGATTTCGTGGTGCGCCTGGGCGAAGACCCGTTGGCGCGCACCGTCAAGCTGGCTGATCTGGCCGACAACAGCGACCTCTCGCGCATCCCTTGCCCGGGCCCCGCCGACCTGGCGCGGCTGGCCCGTTATCGCCAAGCCAGTGCCTATTTACAGGCACTGGCCTGAGGATCAACCGCACGCCTTGAGGTTGACCGGCCCCACGAACGCGTTTCCTCGCCCCATCACGCAGGCGACCTGTTGGTTGCGTTGCTGCTCCCAGGCTTGCGGCGGGTAGGTCTTGTTCCAGGCTTCGAACAGCTGGCGGTCCTGTTTGGACAGGCGCAGGTTGTACTGCTTGCTCATGTAGAAGTAGGTGCGGGCGATCATGCCGCGGATCGACGGGCGCGGCATCACCTTCTTGGCCTTGAAGTCGACTTGGGTCAGGCAGCGGCCATACTGGCCGCGTTGTTCTGGTAGCCAGCCGAAGCTGAAGTTGCTGCGGTCGCCGTTGACCTCGCCGATGCTTGGCACCAGGTTGTGCAGGTCGGCTTCGGCGCGTTGGTACACTTCGTCATGCTGCGAGCACTGCTTGCGCCCGCCGCTCTGCCAACACTGGCGCTGATGGCCGATCTGCCAGGCGGGTACGATGTGCTCCCACTCGATGCGCGACGCGCGCTGGGCGTTCTTGCGTGGGGTATAGCCGCAAGATGCCAGGTCGACCTTGTTGCCTTTGTATTTACAGCCGCAATAAAACTCGGTCGATTGCGGCGCATAGAGCTTCCAGGCGACCTTCTTGGCCTCCTGGAAGGTGCGCGGGGCGTCGGCTTGAACAAGCGGAGTGGTCAGTAACAGGCAAGCTGCTGCGAAAAGCGAAACTCTCATGCGCAGTCAATCTTCCTTCGGTACGGTCCAGAAAATCTGCACACCGCCATCGTCGCGATGCGCGAGGGTGACGTTGTCGTTTTCTGCGATCTCCTGAAGCAGGGTCTCCCAGTCATCCGGGCTTTCCTGTTCCAGGCGGAAGATCAGCGCCGCACGGCTGCGCTGGGCGGTGGGGCTGTTGATGATCTTCTGGATGCGTACACCCAGCTGTTCATAGCTGCTCGGGGTGGCGGAGGCGGTGCTGGACACAGGAATTCCCTTGTTTTTGCTGTATGCACATACAGTATTTCACTGTAGGTAAATTCGCAACAGCTTGTCAGGAGAAATCCAGCGTTGGCCTGTAAACCATGAGGCCGGTCAGAAAGGTAAACGATGTCGCCGGTTTGTAACCTCTGTGTCTATGCGGTTGAGGAATTGGCAACGAGGCCCTCAGAGCCGGCGCACCGGCCCTGAGGGGGAAGCACTCAGTACTCCCAGAAGATCCGCTGCAGCTCTTTGCTGTCCTGGGTCTTGGTCATCGCTACCATCGCCAGGATCCGCGCTTTTTGCGGGTTCAGGTCGTGAGCCACGACCCAGTCGTTCTTGTCATCCGGCTGTTCGGCGTTACGCAGTACGAAACCACCCTGGTTGACATGCGACGAGCGGATGATCTGCACGCCGTTCTTGCGCAGTTCTTGCAGCGCCGGGACTACCCGCGACGATACCGAACCGTTGCCGGTACCGGCATGGATCAGCGCCTTGGCGCCGTTCTGTGCCAGGGCCTTGTAGGCGGTGTCGGTGACGTTGCCATAGCCATAGGCAATGTCTACCTGCGGCAGGCTGCTGATCTGCTTGATATCGAACTCGGAATTGACCGTATGGCGCTTGGCCGGCAGGCGGAACCAGTACGATTTGCCTTCCACCACCATGCCCATCGGGCCCCAGGCGCTCTTGAAGGCTTCGGTCTTGATGTTGACCGCCTTGCTCACATCGCGGCCGGACTGGATCTCGTCGTTCATGGTCACCAGCACGCCCTTGCCACGCGACTGCTTGTCGCTGGCTACGGCCACGGCGTTGTACAGGTTGAGCATGCCGTCGGCGGACATGGCGGTACCCGGACGCATCGAGCCGACCACCACGATTGGCTTGTCGGTCTTCTCTACCAGGTTGAGGAAGTAGGCGGTTTCTTCGAGGGTGTCGGTGCCGTGGGTGATGACGATGCCGTCCACGTCCTTGCTTTCGGCCAGCTCGGCGACGCGCTTGCCCAGCTTCAGCAGGTCGTCATTGCTGATGCTCTCGGAGGCGATCTGCATCACTTGCTCGCCACGGACATTGGCGATGTCGGCCAGTTCCGGCACGCCGGCGATGAGCTTGTCGACGCCCAGCTTGGCAGCCTGGTAAGTGGCGCTGTTGGCAGCGCTGGCACCGGCGCCGGCAATGGTGCCGCCGGTGGCGAGGATGACCACATTGGCCAGCTTCTGTTGGGTTTCGGCTTCTTTGGCCGAGGCGCTGGATGGCAGGATCAGCAGCAGGGCGAGTGCGCTGGGGGCGAAGGTTTTCAGTGCGGCATTCATCGTTATTGTTCTCGCTTCCTAGTGAGTTAGTTATTGAGTCGCGCAGGGCTACAGGCATTTTCCGTACCAAGGCACCACGCGTTGCCTGGGTTGGAGCGGCCTTGCGTTGCAATGGGCGGCGTAGCAGCCCCCGGCAATGTGTGGTGTTGCACCGAACCGCGCCTGCCAAAGGCGGCATTTCATTCGTAATACCGAACAAAAAAAGGAAAAGGGTTCGGTTTTCCGTAAAAGCCTGCATAATCGGCCCCAGCAGCACGCTGGCCTCCGACAGCCATGCGGATTTGACAAACAACGGTCCTGTTACCATAGTTGGTCAACGCAAACGTTTGCGATCCGACAAAAAACACAAGATTCGGAGTCATCGTTCATGAAGCTGCCGTTCCCCGGTCGTGTGCTGGCCCTCGCTGTCATTTCCTCGCTTAGCCTCACCTTGCCATTGTCTGCCGCCCACGCTGAAGACAAGCCTAAGGTCGCCCTTGTCATGAAGTCGCTGGCCAACGAGTTCTTCCGCACCATGGAAGACGGCGCCAAGGACTACCAGAAAGCCCACGCCGACGAGTTCGACCTCATCGCCAACGGCATCAAGAACGAGACCGACACTGGCGAGCAGATCCGCATCGTCGAGCAGATGGTCAATGCCGGCGCCAAGGCGCTGGTGATTGCCCCGGCTGATTCCAAGGCGCTTGTGTCGGCGGTGAAGAAGGCCATGGACCAGGGCGTGGTGGTGATCAACATCGACAACCGTCTGGACCCTGATCTGCTAAAGAGCAAAGGCATCAGCGTTCCCTTCGTCGGCCCCGACAACCGCAAGGGCGCGCGCCTGGTTGGCGATTACCTGGCCAGCCAGAAGCTCAAGGCCGGCGACCAGGTGGGCATTATCGAAGGCGTGTCGACCACCACCAATGCCCAGCAGCGCACCGCCGGCTTCAAGGACGCCATGGACGCCGCGCAGATGAAAGTCGTCTCGGTACAAAGCGGCAATTGGGAGATCGACAAAGGCAACGCCGTCGCCGCCTCCATGCTCAACGAATACCCCGACCTGAAGGCCTTGCTGGCCGGCAACGACAGCATGGCCCTGGGCGCTGTGTCCGCCGTGCGTGCCGCTGGCAAGACCGGCCAGGTGCAAGTGGTGGGCTATGACAACATCAATGCCATCAAGCCAATGCTTGAAGACGGTCGGGTGCTTGCCACCCTCGACCAGGCGGCCAGCCAGCAGGCGGTGTATGGCATTCAGGCGGCGCTGAAAATGGTCAAGGGCGAAAAGCCTGATGTGGATGCCGACAACGTCATCCAGACCCCGGTCGAACTCATCACCAAGAAGCCCTGATGCTGCCAGGAGAATCGGCCATGCCTGCATTGGCCAATGAAGTGGTGCTTGCCGCCAGCGGCCTGGGCAAGACCTATGCCCAGCCCGTACTCGGCGAGGTCAGCCTGAGCCTGCGCGCGGGCGAAGTGCTGGCCCTGACCGGCGAGAACGGCGCAGGCAAGAGTACGTTGTCCAAGCTTATCAGCGGCCTGGAGGTGCCCACCACCGGTCACATGACCTACCGCGGCCAGGCCTACGCGCCCGGCAGCCGCGGCGAGGCCGAACGCCTTGGGGTGCGCATGGTCATGCAGGAGCTGAACCTGCTGCCGACGCTGACCGTGGCGGAAAACCTGTTTCTCGACAACCTGCCCAGCCGCTTCGGCTGGATCAGCCACAAGCGTTTGCGCCAGCTGGCAACGGCTGCCATGGCTCGGGTCGGGCTCGACGCCATTGACCCGGACACCCCTGTCGGCGAACTGGGCATCGGCCATCAGCAAATGGTCGAGATTGCCCGCAACCTGATCGGTGACTGCCATGTGCTGATCCTGGACGAGCCCACTGCCATGCTCACTGCGCGCGAGGTGGCGTTGCTGTTCATCCAGATCGAGCGCCTGCGCGCGCGCGGCGTGGCCATCGTCTATATCTCGCATCGCCTGGAAGAGTTGCAGCGTGTGGCCCAACGCATCGTTGTGCTGCGCGATGGCAAGCTGGTGTGCGACGAGCCGATCCAGCGTTACAGCAGCGCCGAGCTGGTCAACCTGATGGTCGGCCGCGAGCTGGGCGAGCATATCGACCTGGGTCGACGGCAGTTGGGTGCACCGCTGCTCAAGGTCGACAAACTGTGCCGTGGCGACAAGGTGCGCGAGGTGTCGTTCGAAGTCAGGGCAGGGGAGATTTTTGGCATCTCCGGCCTGATCGGCGCCGGCCGTACCGAGCTGCTGCGCCTGATCTACGGTGCCGATCGCGCCGACAGCGGCGGTATCGCGCTCGGCCAGCCGCCACAGGCGGTCAGCATCGACTCGCCCAAGGCTGCAGTGCGTGCCGGTATCGCGCTGATAACCGAAGACCGAAAAGGCGAGGGCCTGCTGTTGACGCAGTCGATCAGCGCCAACATTGCGTTGGGCAACCTGGGCGCGGTATCGCGCGCCGGTGTGCTCGATAGCGAAGCGGAAAAGGCCTTGGCCGAACGCCAGATCCAGGCCATGCGCATTCGCAGTGCTGGCGCGCAGCAAGTGGTGGGCGAGCTGTCTGGCGGTAACCAGCAGAAGGTGGTGATCGGCCGCTGGCTGGAGCGCGATTGCCAGGTGCTGCTGTTCGACGAACCCACGCGTGGCATCGATGTGGGCGCCAAGTTCGACATTTATGGCCTGCTGGCCGAGCTGGCGCGCCAAGGCAAGGCCTTGGTGGTGGTGTCCAGTGACCTGCGCGAACTGATGCTGATTTGCGACCGCATCGCCGTGCTGTCCGCTGGCCGCCTGATCGACACCTTCGCGCGTGATCATTGGAGCCAGGACCAGTTGCTTGCCGCCGCCTTCGCCGGTTATCAGAAACGTGACGCGCTGCTGCATGATGCAGCCCCCAGGATGGATGCATGAAAACCACCCCGCTCAACAACCAGGACGCCGCCCCCGTGCGCCGCAGCGGTACGTACTTTGGCCTGGGCACCTACCTGGGCCTGGCTGGCGCCTTGCTGGCGATGATCGTGCTGTTCTCGTTCCTCAGCAGCCACTTCTGGTCGTATGGCACCTTCAGCACGCTGGCCAACCAGATCCCGGACCTGATGGTGCTGGCGGTGGGCATGACCTTCGTGCTGATCATCGGCGGCATCGACCTGTCGGTGGGCTCGGTGCTGGCGCTGGCCGCCTCGACGGTGAGCGTGGCGATACTCGGCTGGGGCTGGGGCGTGCTGCCCTCGGCGCTGCTGGGCATGGCTGTGGCCGCATTGGCCGGCAGCATTACCGGTGGCGTCACCGTGGCCTGGCGCATCCCGTCGTTCATCGTCTCGCTTGGTGTGTTGGAGATGGCCCGTGGCCTGGCCTATCAGTTCACCGACTCGCGCACCGCCTATATCGGCGACGCCTATGCCTGGTTCTCCAACCCGGTCGCCTTTGGTGTTTCGCCAGCGTTCATCATCGCCTTGCTGGTGATCGTGCTCGCCCAGTTGGTACTGACGCGCACGGTGTTCGGCCGTTACCTGATCGGTATCGGCACCAACGAAGAGGCCGTGCGCCTGGCCGGTATCGATCCGCGCCCTTACAAAGTGCTGGTGTTCGCCCTGATGGGCCTGCTCGCCGGCCTGGCCGCACTGTTCCAGATCTCGCGGCTGGAAGCCGCCGACCCCAACGCCGGGTCAGGCCTGGAGCTGCAGGTCATTGCCGCCGTCGTGATCGGCGGCACCAGCCTGATGGGTGGGCGTGGCTCGGTCATCAGCACCTTCTTTGGCGTACTGATCATTTCCGTATTGGCCGCCGGGCTGGCGCAGATCGGTGCCAGCGAGCCGACCAAACGCATCATCACCGGGGCGGTGATCGTCATCGCCGTGGTGCTCGACACTTACCGTAGCCGGCGCGCAGGCCGGCGGAACTGACAACATGGCAACCATCAAAGACGTCGCGGCACTGGCGGGTATTTCCTACACCACCGTGTCCCATGTACTCAACAAGACCCGTCCGGTCAGCGAGCAGGTGCGGCTGAAAGTGGAAGCCGCCATCATCGAACTGGATTACGTGCCCAGTGCGGTGGCGCGCTCGCTGAAAGCGCGCAGCACGGCCACCATCGGCCTGTTGGTGCCCAACAGCGTCAACCCGTACTTCGCCGAGCTGGCGCGGGGTATCGAAGACGCCTGCGAGCGCAACGGCTATTGCGTGATCCTGTGCAACTCCGACGACAACCCGCAGAAGCAGCGCAGCTACCTGCGCGTGCTGCTGGAAAAGCGCATCGACGGCCTGGTAGTGGCCTCGGTGGGCCAGGACGACGACTTGCTGCAAAGCCTGGCCAGTGTGCGCACGCCAATGGTCATCGTCGACCGTGAGCTGGAAGGCGTCGATGCCGACCTGGTGCGCATTGACCACGAGCAGGGGGCGTACCTGGCCACCCGGCATCTGCTGGAGCTTGGCCATCGCGACGTCGCCTATATCGGTGGCCCCGCCGAAACCGGGGTTACCCAGCTGCGCCTGAGCGGTTTCCGCCGTGCCATGGCCGAAGCCGGTGCGCCCGTGCCGGGCAGCCGTGTACTGCACTGCGACTTCACCAGCCCGGGTGGCCATGCAGCGGCGGCGCAGGTGCTGGAAGGCAAGCGGCCCTCGGCGATTTTTGCCGGCAACGACATGATCGGCTTTGGTGTGCTGCGCGCTGCAGCCGAACGCAATATCAGCGTACCCGGCGAGCTGTCGGTGATCGGCTTCGATGACATCGAACTGAGCCGCTACGTGTACCCACCACTGACCACCGTGGGCCAGTCGATCCGCGAACTGGGCGAGAGCGCTGCCTCGTTGCTGCTGACGCGTATCGCTACGCCCCGGCAAGGCGCGGCGGAGCAGCGCATTGTCGCCCCGCGTATCGTCTTGCGTGAGTCCACCGGGCCGCGCCCGGACCTGTTCAATGATTACCGCTAACGCTAAGGAAACGTCATGAATGCCAAGGTTGTGGTGGTTGGCAGCCTCAACATGGACCTGGTGGTCCGCGCCCAGCGCCTGCCGCGGGCCGGCGAAACACTCCCCGGCGATAGCTTTTTCACGGTGCCGGGCGGCAAGGGTGCCAACCAGGCGGTGGCAGTGGCGCGGCTGGGCGGCAGCGTGGCTATGATCGGCAATGTGGGGGATGACGACTACGGGCGGCAACTGCACCGGGCCTTGTATGTCGAGGGGATCGACTGTCAGGGCGTCAGCACCTGTCCAGCCATGTCCAGCGGTGTGGCGCTGATCACGGTGGATGCTGCCAGCCAGAACTGTATTGTCATCATTCCCGGCGCCAACGGCCTGCTGACGCCGCAGTCGGTGCGGCGCTTCGATGCGTTGCTGCAGGCTGCCGAGGTAATCATCTGCCAGTTGGAAGTGCCAGCCAGCACCGTGGCCTGGACACTGGCCAGAGGGCACGAGCTGGGCAAGCAGGTGATCCTGAACCCAGCACCCGCTACCGGCCCCTTGCCAGCGGACTGGTTTGCGCATATCGATTACCTTACCCCTAACGAAAGTGAGGCCGAAGCCTTGACCGGTGTGGTGGTGACCGACCAGGACAGTGCCCGGCGCGCGGGCGAGCGCTTGCTGCAGCTGGGGGCAGGCAAAGTGATCATCACCTTGGGTGCGCAAGGTGCCTTGCTGGTTACTGCCCAAGGTCATCAGCACTATCCGGCGCCGCACGTGCAACCGCTGGACACCACCGCTGCCGGCGATACCTTCATCGGTGGCTTTGCTGCCGGCCTGGTGCGTGGGCTGGAGGAGGGGGAGGCGATCGCCTTTGGTCAGCGTGCCGCGGCATTGTCGGTTACCCGTGCCGGTGCCCAACCGTCGATTCCCTACCTGGCGGAGCTGACGCCATGAAGAAAACCCCGCTGCTGAACGTTGCCCTGTCGCGGGTCATTGCCGGCATGGGGCATGGCGATATCCTGGTGATCGGCGATGCCGGGCTGCCGGTGCCGCCGGGTGTGGAACTGAT
Source organism: Pseudomonas sp. yb_2 (assembly GCF_043103905.1). NCBI lineage: Bacteria > Pseudomonadati > Pseudomonadota > Gammaproteobacteria > Pseudomonadales > Pseudomonadaceae > Pseudomonas > Pseudomonas sp. yb_2. The sequence continues at coordinate 17,104 of NZ_JBICKH010000077.1, forward strand.
CGACCTGGCCATTACGCCTGGCCTGCCGGACTTCGCCAGCGTGCTGCGGGTGGTGCTGAGCGAATTGCAGGTTGAGCGGCATGTGCTGGCTGAAGAAATGCAGAAAGTGGTGCCACCTGCGCTGGTCGAAATCGAGCGACTGAAGGGCAAGCTGGGCAAGCGCGAATGGCTGACCCATGAGGATTTCAAAGTGCTGTCGCGCAGTGCCCGTGCGGTGGTGCGTACAGGCGAGTGCCAACCCTATAGCAATATCGCCCTCATCTCCGGCGTCACCTTCTAGCCGCTTTCACAAAGGACGCCGGGCTGTGTAAACGCATGATTCATAGGCAACAGGAGTGCCACCCATGCTCAAGTCCCTGCTACAAGGAGTCGTCTTCATGGCCGCAGCCTCCACCCTCCAGGCCGCACCCATCGATCTGATCATCGACACCGATCCCGGCGCCGACGATGTGGTGGCGCTGTTTCTGGCCATGGCTTCGCCCAACGAACTCAGTATCCGCGCCATCACCACCGTGGCCGGCAACGTTCGCCTGGACAAGACCTCGCGCAATGCCCGCCTGGCCCGCGAATGGGCGGGGCGTGAAGACATCCCGGTGTACGCTGGTGCCGGCCGCCCATTGGTGCGCACGCCGATCTACGCCGCCGACGTTCATGGCGAAGAAGGCCTCACCGGCGTACAGGTGCACGAGCCGAAAGCGCCCCTGGCCCAGGGCAATGCCGTGCAATACCTGGTCGATACCCTCGGCGCAGCCGAACCACACAGCATCACCGTCGCCATGCTCGGCCCGCAGACCAACCTGGCCCTGGCGCTGATCCAGCGCCCGAGCATCGTCAAAGGCATCAAGGAGGTGGTGGTCATGGGGGGAGCGCATTTCAACGGCGGCAACATCACCCCGGTGGCGGAGTTCAACCTCTACGCCGACCCGCACGCCGCCGAAGTGGTGCTGGCCAGCGGCGTGCAGCTGACCTACCTGCCGCTGGATGTCACGCACAAGCTGCTGACCAGTAACGCCCGCCTGAAGCAGTTGGCAGCCGTGAACAACCAGGCGAGCAAGCGCGTGGTGGATATCCTCAATGCCTACATCACCCACGACATGGACGTGTATGGCATACCTGGCGGCCCTGTGCACGACGCCAGCGTCATCGCCTACCTGTTAAAGCCCGAGCTGTTCAGCGGCCGGCGTATCCACATGAGCATCGACAGCCGCGAAGGACCCACTTTCGGCCAGACAATTGCAGACTGGTACGGTGTGCTCAAGCGGCCGGCGAATGTGCTGTGGGTGGAGCAGGGTGATGCCCAGGGGCTGTTCGACCTGCTCAGTGCCCGTCTGGCGCGATTGGAATAGCCGCGTGCGGCGCGTAGCGCTCGAACACCTGGTCGATGAAGCTGCGTGCCGCCTCGGCACCGTTGTCGCGCACCAACAGGTCGATGGCGATCAGCAGCAACTCTTCCGGTGTGCCAGGGCTGTACGCGCTCTGGCCCTCGGCCCATTTGACCTTGATGTCGGCATCGATGCTGTGGGTGCTCATGAAAAGCTCTCGCTAGGGGCCCGGAACGAAGGAGGAACACCTGACCCTGGTGTTCGATGGAGGCGGGATGCGCTCCACTTCTTGCAGCAAATCATGGCTTTGCGCCGGTGACCGTGCGGGCTAAGCATATGGCAAACACAGTACGTTGTGCAAAATCCGGTCACGATTGCTTTTCGCCTCGCTGCTGCAGTTCAGGCAGACTTGACCGGTTTTGCAACAAATGATGAGCGGAGCTGTCGGATCAGGCAGTTCCCGGACCGATTTAGGAGGCTTCATGTTCCGTACCCGTGCTTACCTGGCAACTCTGGCTGTGGCTGCTGTCCTGGCGGGTTGCAGCACTGGTGGCAATGCTGATGGCGGTGGTGCGCCGGCCGCGTCAGCGGGCAACGATGGCCGCTGCGAAGCCAGTGGTGCCGACTTTGCCATGGGCAAGCAGGCCAGCGCCGAATTGCTGGAGCAGGCACGCAAGGCCAGCGGCTCGCAGATGGCGCGCATTCTCAAGCCGCACGACGTGGTCACCCTGGAGTACCGCTCCGAGCGCCTGAACCTGAACGTGGACGAGCAGGGCAGGGTAACCCGCGTCAACTGCGGTTGATGCACGCGGGGGCAACTGCCTTGCGCAAAATGTGAAAAGCCTGCGCGGTCGCCTTGTAGGAGCGGGTTCACCCGCGAACACGGGCAAAGCCCGTGCCATTCACCCTACAGTCGGTTTCGCAGGCAATCCCGCCCCTTCAGATGATGCATCACCCATAAAAAAACCCGCCACAAGGGCGGGTTTTTTTACAGCTATCCGAATTACTCCGGACGAACCTGTGCAGCCTGCATGCCCTTCTGGCCGCGCTCGGCGACGAAGGAAACAGTCTGGCCTTCTTTCAGGCTCTTGAAGCCGTCAGATTCGATGGCTTTGAAGTGTACGAACAGGTCGTCGCCGCCGCCTGCTGGGGTGATGAAGCCGTAGCCTTTCTCATCATTGAACCATTTGACGGTGCCTTGTTGGCGATTGGACATGGGTGAATCTCCAGAACATTTAGTTTTTTCAGTGGTGCAATGCGGCCGAGGCTACGGAGCACGGGATACATCATAGTCTAATTCTGCGCATCTAGCGCCTTTTACCTTCGCAGGATATTGATCCAGCTCAAAGAATGGCTGGCCATCACCGGCTTTAAGGTTTCAGCCCTTCGGTGCGCAGGCCTGTTTCACCACCGACTGCGCCTTCTGCATCAGTTTGGCGTCAACGCCGTCCTTGCTGTCGAGGTCGGCAATCTCGGCGTCGGTGAAATTCTTTTTGATGGCTTGCGCGCCGCAGTCGCAGTGTTTTTTCGCGGTGGCAGCGTCAACGCCCTGGCCGCTGGCCACTTGCGTGCACTGGGTCATGTAGGCGGCCTCCTTCCCGGCTGGGAAGTTGCCGGCGTTCGCAGCCACGGGCAGCAGCAGGGCGCCAGCGGCCGCCAGGGCCAGAAGAGACGGAACTCGCATCACCAGTTACTCCTTGGGTTAAGGTCTCATCAAGAGTAGGTTGCTTCCCAAAGTCTGAGCGGTATTTTTCCGCGTTAGTTCACCGCTGCGGTGCAATTTCCAAATATTTCTGCCTGGGGTGCAACCCGCGTGCTAGCATGCTCGGCTTGCAGTCGCGCTGTTGCCGGCTGCAGCTATCTTTTTTCTTTCCAGTCACTCTGGTTCGTCCCTGACAAGCCGAAAGGCTTCTGCCACTGTGGGGCAGGCTTCCTTTTACCGGAAGGCAGGTCGGATCTTGTACTGGCTCATCCCAACCCACGTGACCTTTGGTAGGGGTCACCACTAGGAGAGGAGGCGCCATGCCCGTTATTACTCTTCCCGATGGCAGTCAACGTTCGTTCGATCACGCCGTATCCGTAGCCGAAGTAGCCGCTTCCATCGGCGCTGGCCTGGCCAAGGCCACCGTTGCCGGCAAGGTCGACGGCAAGCTGGTCGATGCGTGTGACCTGATCAGCAACGACGCCACCCTGCAGATCATCACCCCTAAAGATGAAGAGGGACTGGAGATCATTCGTCACTCGTGCGCCCACTTGGTTGGCCACGCCGTGAAGCAGCTGTACCCGACCGCCAAGATGGTGATCGGCCCGGTCATTGACGAAGGCTTCTATTACGACATCGCCTACGAGCGCCCCTTCACCCCAGAAGACATGGCCGCCATCGAAAAGCGCATGATGGAGCTGATTGAAAAAGACTACGACGTGGTCAAGAAAATGACCCCGCGCGCCGAAGTCATCGATGTGTTCAAGGCCCGTGGCGAAGACTACAAGCTGCGTCTGGTCGAAGACATGCCGGATGAACAGGCCATGGGCCTGTACTACCACGAAGAATACGTCGACATGTGCCGTGGCCCGCACGTGCCGAACACCCGCTTCCTCAAGGCATTCAAGCTGACCAAGCTGTCCGGCGCCTACTGGCGTGGCGATGCCAAGAACGAGCAGCTTCAGCGCGTGTACGGCACGGCCTGGGCTGACAAGAAGCAGCTGGCTGCGTACATCCAGCGCATCGAAGAAGCCGAAAAACGCGACCACCGCAAGATCGGCAAGCAGCTCGACCTGTTCCACCTGCAGGAAGAAGCCCCGGGCATGGTGTTCTGGCACGCCAACGGCTGGACCGTCTACCAGGTACTCGAGCAGTACATGCGTGGCGTGCAGCGCGAAAACGGCTACCAGGAAATCAAGACCCCGCAGGTTGTCGACCGCATCCTGTGGGAGCGTTCCGGCCACTGGTCCAACTATGCCGAAAACATGTTCACCACTTCGTCGGAAAGCCGTGACTACGCGGTAAAACCGATGAACTGCCCGTGCCACGTGCAGGTGTTCAACCAGGGCCTGAAAAGCTACCGCGACCTGCCGCTGCGTCTCGCCGAGTTCGGTGCCTGCCACCGTAACGAGCCGTCCGGCGCCCTGCACGGCATCATGCGCGTGCGTGGCTTCGTACAGGACGATGCGCACATTTTCTGCACCGAAGATCAGGTGAAGAAAGAGGCCGCCGACTTCATCAAGCTGACCCTGGACGTGTACAAGGACTTCGGTTTCAGCGACATCGCCATGAAACTGTCCACTCGTCCGGCCAAGCGTGTCGGTTCCGAAGAGCTGTGGGATCGTGCTGAAACAGCGCTGGCCGACGCCCTGAACGAATCCGGCCTTGAGTGGGAATACCAGCCGGGCGAGGGTGCCTTCTACGGCCCGAAAATCGAGTTTACCCTGCGCGACTGCCTCGGCCGTAACTGGCAGTGCGGTACCCTGCAGTACGACCCGAACCTGCCAGAGCGTCTGGATGCCAGCTATATCGCCGAAGATAACAGCCGAGTTCGCCCGGTCATGCTGCACCGCGCCATCCTCGGTTCGTTCGAGCGCTTCATCGGCATGCTGATCGAGCACTACGCGGGCGTGTTCCCGGCGTGGCTGGCCCCAACTCAGGCGGTGATCATGAATATCACCGACAAGCAGGCCGATTTCGCCCTCGAGGTTGAGAAATCTCTGAACGGAAGCGGTTTCCGTGCCAAGTCGGACTTGAGAAATGAGAAGATCGGCTTTAAAATCCGCGAGCATACTTTGCTCAAGGTCCCGTACCTTTTGGTTATAGGGGACCGCGAAGTCGAAACGCAAACCGTCGCTGTGCGTACTCGCGAAGGCGCAGACCTGGGCTCCATGCCCGTCGCCCAATTCGTTGAGTTGCTGACACAAGCGGTTTCCCGGCGTGGTCGCCAAGAATCGGAGTAATGACTATTAAGCGTGAAATGAGAAACGATAAGCGTGCTGTACCGAAGGCCCCGATCAACGAGAATATCTCGGCCCGCGAGGTTCGGTTAATTGGCGCAGACGGCGAGCAGGTTGGCATCGTCTCGATTGATGAAGCGCTGCGTATCGCTGATGAAGCGAAGCTGGACCTGGTAGAAATCTCTGCAGACGCGGTACCACCCGTCTGCAAGGTCATGGACTACGGCAAGCACCTCTTCGAGAAGAAGAAGCAGGCTAACGAAGCCAAGAAAAACCAGAAACAGATCCAGATCAAAGAAATCAAGTTTCGTCCAGGGACGGAGGATGGGGATTACCAGGTAAAACTACGCAACCTGGTACGTTTCCTTACCGATGGGGACAAGGCCAAGATCTCTCTGAGATTCCGTGGTCGTGAGATGGCCCACCAGGAGCTGGGCATGGAGCTGTTGAAGCGGGTCGAAGCCGACCTCGCCGAATACGGCACCGTTGAGCAGCATCCGAAGATGGAAGGACGCCAGCTTATGATGGTCATCGCCCCCAAGAAAAAGAAGTAATCTCCCGGGCACGGCAGGCCTGATGATTATGTGTAATTTTATCGAATGCGGAGTTCCAACATGCCAAAAATGAAAACCAAGAGCGGTGCTGCGAAGCGCTTCCTGAAGACAGCTTCGGGCTTCAAGCACAAGCACGCTTTCAAGAGCCACATCCTGACCAAAATGTCGACCAAGCGTAAGCGTCAACTGCGCGGTGCCAGCTTGCTGCACCCGTCCGACGTCGCAAAAGTCGAGCGCATGCTGCGCGTTCGTTAATTCTGGTTAAGATAGAGGAAGTTACTCATGGCTCGTGTTAAGCGCGGCGTTATCGCTCGTAAGCGTCACAAAAAAATTCTGAAACTGGCTAAAGGTTACTATGGTGCACGTTCGCGCGTATTCCGTGTAGCCAAGCAAGCGGTCATCAAGGCAGGCCAATACGCCTACCGCGACCGTCGCCAGAAGAAGCGTCAGTTCCGCGCACTGTGGATCGCTCGTATCAACGCCGGTGCCCGCACCAACGGTCTGTCCTACAGCCGTCTGATTGCTGGCCTGAAAAAGGCTTCGATCGAAATCGACCGTAAGGTTCTGGCTGATCTGGCAGTGAACGAAAAAGCGGCGTTTGCTGCGATTGTCGAGAAAGCTAAAGCCGTTCTGGCTTAAGTACCCGCGACAATCACCCGGCGGTGCTAGCGCTGCCGGGCATTGAACGTCATCGATAGGGGAAGAGCCTTCAAAGCTCTTCCCCTATTTTCGTATCTGGAGTCTGTACATGGAAAACCTGGATGCGCTGGTCTCCCAAGCCCTAGAGGCCGTGGAACGCGCTGAAGACATCAACGCCCTGGAACAGATCCGGGTTAATTATCTCGGCAAGAAGGGCGAACTGACCCAGGTGATGAAGACCCTGGGCAACCTGCCAGCCGAAGAGCGACCGAAAGTCGGCGCGCTGATCAACGACGCCAAAGAGCGCGTCACCGTTGTGCTCAATGCCCGCAAGGCTGCCTTTGAAGAAGCCGAGCTCAGCGCTCGCCTGGCTGCCGAATGCATTGACGTCACCCTGCCAGGTCGCGGCCAGGCCACCGGTGGCCTGCACCCGATTACCCGTACACTCGAGCGCATCGAGCAGTTCTTCACCCACATTGGTTACGGCATTGCCGAAGGCCCAGAAGTGGAAGACGACTACCACAACTTCGAAGCGCTCAACATCCCTGGCCACCACCCGGCGCGGGCGATGCACGACACCTTCTACTTCAATGCCAACATGCTGCTGCGCACCCACACCTCGCCGGTGCAGGTGCGGACCATGGAGTCCACCCAGCCGCCCATCCGCATTGTGTGCCCGGGCCGCGTATACCGCTGCGACTCGGATATCACCCACTCGCCGATGTTCCACCAGGTCGAAGGCCTGCTGATCGATCGCGATATCAACTTCGCCGACCTCAAGGGCACCATCGAAGAATTCCTGCGCGTATTCTTCGAAAAAGAACTGGCGGTCCGTTTCCGCCCATCGTTCTTCCCCTTCACCGAGCCGTCTGCAGAAGTCGACATCCAGTGCGTGATGTGTTCCGGCAACGGCTGCCGCGTGTGCAAGCAAACCGGCTGGCTGGAAGTGATGGGCTGCGGCATGGTGCACCCGAATGTGTTGCGCATGTCCGGCATCGACCCAGAAGAGTTCCAGGGCTTTGCCTTCGGCATGGGTGCCGAGCGCCTGGCCATGCTGCGCTATGGCGTCAACGATTTGCGTCTGTTCTTCGACAACGACCTGCGGTTCCTAGCCCAATTCCGCTAGGCCCAATCGACGCAACTTTCAGGAGAACAGCATGAAATTCAGTGAACAGTGGCTGCGCGGTTGGGTCAACCCGCAAGTCTCCCGTGACGAACTGGTCGCCCGCCTGTCCATGGCCGGCCTCGAAGTTGACAGTGTTACCCCCGCTGCCGGCCAGTTCAGCGGCATCGTCGTGGGCGAAATTCTCGCCACCGAACAACACCCGGACGCCGACAAGCTGCGCGTGTGCCAGGTAAGCAGCGGCCAGGAAACCTTCCAGGTTGTGTGCGGCGCCCCTAACGCCCGCCCAGGCATCAAGATCCCGTTCGCCATGATCGGTGCCGAACTGCCAGGCGACTTCAAGATCAAGAAGGCCAAGCTGCGCGGTGTCGAGTCCTTCGGCATGCTGTGCTCGGCTGCCGAGCTGCAGATCAGCGAAGAAAACGACGGCCTGCTGGAGCTGGCTGCCGACGCTCCGGTTGGCGAAGACATTCGCACGTACCTGAGCCTGGATGATGCCAGCATCGAAATCGGCCTGACCCCGAACCGCGGCGACTGCCTGTCCATCGCCGGCCTGGCCCGCGACGTCAGCGCCCTGTACGACACCCCGGTCACCCGCCCGGTGGTGCCAGCCGTAGCGGCCGCCCATGACGAAGTGCGCCCGGTCGAAGTCAGCGCCCCGGCTGCCTGCCCGCGCTACCTGGGCCGCGTTATCCGTAACGTCGACCTGAGCAAGCCAACCCCACTGTGGATGGTCGAGCGCCTGCGCCGCAGCGACGTTCGCAGCATCGACGCCGCCGTCGACATCACCAACTACGTGATGCTCGAACTCGGCCAGCCGATGCACGCCTTCGACCTGGCAGAAATCAACGGCGGCATCCGCGTGCGCATGGCCGAAGAGGGCGAAAAGCTCGTCCTGCTCGACGGCCAGGAAGTGGCCCTGCGCGCCGACACCCTGGTCATCGCCGACCACACCCGCGCCTTGGCCATCGCCGGCGTCATGGGTGGCGAGCACAGCGGTGTGAACACCGAAAAAACCCGCGACCTGTTCCTGGAAAGCGCCTTCTTCGAGCCGATTTCCGTCGCTGGTAAAGCCCGTTCCTACGGCCTGCACACCGATGCATCGCACCGCTACGAGCGCGGCGTCGACTCGCAACTGGCCCGCGAAGCCATGGAGCGCGCCACCCAGTTGCTGCTGGACATCGTTGGCGGCGAAGCCGGCCCTGTGGTCGAAGCGGTCAGCGAACAGCACCTGCCACAAGTAGCCCCGGTCACCCTGCGCGCCGAACGCATCACCCAGATGCTTGGCATGGAAATGGACCCAGCCCAGGTCGAGCAGTTGCTCAACGCCCTCGAGCTGACCACGACCAAGAGCGGGGAAGGGCAGTGGACCGTCAGCGTACCAAGCCACCGCTTCGACATCAGCCTGGAAGTGGACCTGATCGAAGAGCTGGCCCGCCTGTACGGCTACAACAACCTGCCGGTTCGTTACCCGCAAGCCCGCCTGGCCCCACAGGGCAAGCCAGAAACCCGCGGTGACCTGCCGACCCTGCGCCGCCTGCTGGTTGCCCGCGGCTACCAGGAAGCCATCACCTACAGCTTCATCGACCCGAAACTGTTCGAACTGTTCAGCCCGGGCGTAGAGCCGCTGCTGCTGGCCAACCCCATCTCCAGCGACATGGCCGCCATGCGCGCCTCGCTGTGGCCGGGCCTGGTCAAGGCTCTGCAGCACAACCTGAACCGCCAGCAAGACCGCGTGCGCCTGTTCGAAAGCGGCCTGCGTTTTGTCGGCCAACTGGGTGATCTGCAGCAGCAGCCAATGATTGCCGGCGTCATCACCGGCAGCCGCCTGCCAGAAGGCTGGGCCAACGGCCGCGACGGCGTCGACTTCTTCGACGTGAAAGCCGACGTGGAAGCCCTGCTGGGTTACTCCGGCGCCCTGAGCGACTTCACCTTCAGCGCCGGCAAACACCCAGCCCTGCACCCAGGCCAGACCGCTGTCATCGAGCGTGACGGCAAGCTGGTCGGCTACCTCGGCGCCATCCACCCGGAGCTGGCCAAAGCCCTGGGCCTGGACCGCCCGGTGTTCCTGTTCGAGCTGGTGCTGGGCGACGTGGTCGAAGGCCGCCTGCCGAAATTCAGCGAACTGTCCAAGTTCCCGGAAACCCGTCGTGACCTGGCTTTGATCGCAGGACGTGATGTAGCTTCTAGCGCGGTGCTTGAATTAATTCGTGACAATGCAGGCGAATGGCTCACAGACCTCAGGCTGTTTGATGTGTACCAAGGTAAAGGCATTGATCCTGATAGAAAAAGCCTTGCCGTCGGCTTGACCTGGCAGCATCCATCGCGCACTCTTAACGACGATGAGGTGAACACTACCCTGCAAAACATCCTCACCTCGCTCGAACAAAGGTTGAACACCACGTTAAGGAAATAACGGCATGGGTGCTCTGACGAAAGCTGAGATGGCCGAAAGGCTGTACGAGGAGCTGGGGCTTAACAAGCGTGAGGCCAAGGAGCTGGTCGAGCTGTTTTTCGAAGAAATTCGGCACGCACTTGAAGAGAACGAGCAGGTCAAGCTGTCCGGTTTCGGCAACTTCGACCTTCGCGACAAACGCCAGCGGCCGGGCCGTAACCCCAAGACAGGGGAAGAGATCCCGATCACCGCACGGCGCGTCGTCACCTTTCGTCCAGGGCAGAAGTTGAAGGCCCGGGTTGAGGCCTATGCTGGAACCAAGCCATAACGACGAACTGCCCCCCATACCGGGCAAACGCTACTTCACCATTGGTGAAGTGAGCGAGTTGTGTGCCGTAAAGCCACACGTGCTGCGGTATTGGGAGCAGGAGTTCGACCAGCTGAACCCTGTGAAGCGGCGGGGGAACCGGCGGTATTACCAGCGCCAGGATGTGCTGATGATCCGCCAGATTCGTGCGCTGCTGTATGACCAGGGGTTCACCATTGGCGGGGCGCGGTTGAGGCTCTCCAGTGATGAGGCTAAAGATGAATCCAGCCAGTACAAGCAGCTGATTCGGCAGATGATTGTTGAGTTGGAGGATGTGTTGGTGGTTTTGAAGAAGTAAGCTGGGTTTCTGATGAGTGGAAAATTTTTTGAGAAAAAGCTTTCATTTATCAGAGGGTTAGGGTACATTCTTCAACGTTCTCGGCAAGATTGAGAACATGCTTCAAAGCCCAGTCGGGGCGTAGCGCAGCCCGGTAGCGCACTTGCATGGGGTGCAAGGGGTCGAGTGTTCGAATCACTCCGTCCCGACCATATATTTCAATGACTTAGGCCATTTCCGAAAGGAGTGGCCTTTTTCATGTGCGTGACTTTTGCGTCACTTCTCAGGGTTTTACCCCTGCCGGCACTGTGCTTGCAACAGCTCGACCCGTACCTGGGTGACCTAGCCCTTGCGCGTAGCAGCGTGAGTCCATCCATGCCACCGGCTCGGCCCGGTGCTGGGCCGACATGTGCTAAACCGCACATCGGCCCAAGGCCAACTACAGGCTGGCCCATCGGCGCCGCATCCACCATGGCACTGACACAGAGTGATACGCCCCCTCAGCTGCCAGCGGCCCAGTGGCGCCGCTTGTCCATGATGAAGTCGACGAAGGCCCGCAGGCGCAACGGCATGTGTCGGCCTTGGGGATACAGCAGGGTGAACGGCCGCGAGCGGCCAGCGAAGGGCCGCAGCACCTCGACCAGCGAGCCCTCGGCCAGCTCGCGCTCGACGATGAAGCGGTAGGTCTGGAACAGTCCCGCGCCGTGCTTGGCCAAGGTCACGCCACCGAGCACGTCGTCCGAGCAGACGTAGCCGCCCTCGGTGAGGACTTCCCGCTCGCGGCCCTCCTCGTCGAACAGCCAGGCGATGCGCCGACCGCTGCTGGGCAGTTCGAACTGGATGCAGTCATGCTGCGCCAGTTCTTCAAGGCTCTGCGGCGCGCCTGCGTGTTCCAAGTAATCTGGAGTGGCCACCACCACCAGCCGGGCGTCTTCCAGCGGCCGGGCGATCAGGGTCGAATCCGGCTGTGCACGCACGCGGATGGCCAGGTCGTAGCCCTCGCCGACAAAGTCGATGTTGCGGTTGCCCAGGTGGATGTCGACCTGCACCTTCGGGTAGCGCCGTCGAAACTCGGGCAGCAGCGGCAGGATGCGGTGGTGCCCGTAGGTCGTGGGCAGGCTGATGCGCAGTGTGCCCGAAGGCTCCTGCTGCTGCCCGGTCACCACCCGTTCGGCCTCCACCAGCTGGGTCAGCGCCTGACGACACTGTTCGTAGTAGCCTCGCCCGCCCTCGGTCAGACGGATGCTGCGGGTGGTACGGACGAACAGTCTGGAGCCCAAGCGCTCTTCCAGGCGGCTGATCGAGCGACTGACCGCTGCCGGCGTCACGCCCGCCGCGAGAGCGGCCGCGGTGAAGCTGCCCAGCTCCGCCGCCAGGCAGAACAGCTCGATGCTGCCGAGTAGGACGTCGTCGAAATGCCGCTGCATTGATTACACCATGTATCAACTGAAGTTCTCGCTGCCATATTTATCCTTATCTAAAGCAAAAATATAGTCCTCCCAACGGCGCTCTTCTGCGTCACCTGATTGGGAGAAACGACATGAGCAACAGCAAAACGGTAGTGATCACCGGCGCCTCCAGCGGCATCGGCTTCGGCCTGGCCAAGGCTTTCCTCGCCAGTGGCTTCAATGTGGTCGGCAATGCCCGCTCCGCCGGACGCCTCGCCGAGGCCAAGGCACAACTGGACAGCCCCGCCTTCATCGGCGTGGCCGGCGACATCGCCAAGCCTGAAACCGCCCGCCGCCTGATTCAGGCCAGCATCGACGCCTTCGGCCAGGTCGACGTGTTGGTCAACAACGCTGGCTTCTTCCTGCCCAAACCCTTCATCGAATACAGCCCGGAAGACATCCAAGGCATGCTGGAGACCAACCTCAAGGGCGTGGTCTACGCCTCCCAGGCCGCCGCCGCGCACATGATCGAGCGGCGCCAGGGTCACATCATCAACATCACTGCTGCCGTGGCGCTGCAACCCAACATCGCCGTGCCCGCCGCCCTGCCGGTGCTGATCAAGGGGGGCCTCAACCAGGTCACCCGCGCCCTGGCGCTGGAGCTGTCGTCGTACAACATCCAGGTTAACGCGGTGGCTCCCGGCATCATCGAGACGCCGATGCACGATCCGGCCAGCTTCGACTTCCTCAACGGTCTGCAACCGGCCGGACACATCGGCCGCGTCAGCGACATTGCCGACGCCGTGCTTTACCTGGCCAACGCCGGGTTCACCACGGGCGTGGTGTTGCCGGTCGACGGCGGTATGAGTGTCGGCAAATGGTAATAGGCTGAACGTAACGGGGAGGCATCCCGCCTCCTTGCCCTCATTTCCCCACCCCATAGGAGTAATACCATGCCCTTCGTCAGCGTCCGCATCACTCGCGACGGCGTCACCCGTGATCAGAAAGCCCAGGTCATCAAGGAAATCACAGAGACCTTGCAGCGAGTGCTCGGAAAGAAACCTGAGCTCACCCATATCGTGATCGAGGAGGTCGACACCGATAACTGGGGCTACGCCGGCATGACCACCACCGAGTACCGCAGCAAAGAAACTCAGGGATGAGTTCCGAACTGCCCCGGCGGCGCGAATCAGCGCCTCCAGGGCGGCCTTGGCTCGACACGCTTGCGAAGGAGAATCCACTTGAAGACCGCCATGAGCAATACATCCAGGCCCGTGACGAAGGCGGTATGGGTGATGCTGGTGTGTTGAAGTCCGACGGATTGGAAAATGTTACCCAAGCACAAGGCCACTGGCGTCGGTCGCTGGTTTAGATCGCTATCTGAAAGAACTTGGTCCAGAAAATATGCTGTTGGCGGGGGGAGATGCAGTTGTCTGCTAGGATTCAGCACGCTGGCCAGAGTATTGAATGTTGATCGCTTGTCTCCATGTCGAATAACTACTTAGGGAAGAGATATGTCCATCCATGCAATCACCATCCCCTGTTTCGCCCAAATGTTACGGACCCTATCGGCACTGTTGTCCAAGGGAGAGTCCTGCGCGCTTGAAGGGGGCTACGATCCGATAATCTTGCTTGAGTCTCGGCTAGCGCCTGACATGCACAATCTTGCTCGGCAGGTTCAATACGCGTGCGTCCAAGCACAGGAGGCGGTTCAGCGGCTTACACATCAGCCGCTTGAGACGCTCTCGCCGCCAGAGGACATTGCATCAGCGAAGGCTCTGATTGAGCGAACGTTACGACTACTGGATACTGCTGATGCCGCAGCGATAGATGCAGCAGCAGACCTCAAGCTCGCAATCGAGCTACCCAATAACATCACGTTCGATATGACTGGCAGTGAGTACGCAGTCAATTGGGTTACGCCACAGTTCTACTTTCATCTAGTCACGGCCTATAACATTCTGCGTCACAACGGCGTTCCGCTCGGAAAGGCCGATTACGTGCAGCACATGTTCGCCTATCTGCGACAGTGAATCCTGCACGAGGTGGGCGCTAAGCAACTGTGCCGCGCTCGCCACTCGGGGCGGTCGCAGTTTGTTTGTCCAGCGATGTGGACGCCATTCCCGCCCCTGGTTGCAATAAGGGGCGGCGATCAGTTGAAAGCGAGCTGATCAGGCAAATTGGTAACTCAGCCGAATGTGATGCGTACCCTCCCGGATCCGGAGATCTTAACTTCCTCAGGATAACGCTGGCACATAGACAACTTGGTCACGTCCACCATGTTTGGCCGCATAGAGACCGCCGTCAGCGCGCTTTATTGCATCATCAATCTGCTCACCCTGGGTGAGCAGGGCGCACCCAATGCTCATGGTCATCTTCCGAGGGCCGCCGGGTAACAGAAACGGCGCGCTGCCGATTGACTGACGCAAGCGCTCCGCAATCTGCGCCAATTCTTGGCTATCTTTAACCCGTAGCAAGGCTACGAATTCCTCTCCTCCCTGGCGTACCAGCAGGTCATCTGGCCGCAGCGTAGCCCGCAGGCGGCGGGCGCACTCGCAGAGCACTTTATCGCCGGCATCGTGGCCATGCTCGTCATTGACCGATTTGAAACGGTCGAGGTCTGCGTAGACGGCACCTAGCTGTAAACCTCGCTCCTCAGCCAAACGAAGTTCTCGGTTCTGAAATGCTGCCAACGCCCCGCGGTTCCATAGTTGTGTCAAAGGATCAAGCAAAGCCCTGCGCTGCCCGCGATCCATTTCAACACGCAGAGCGTGATTGACCTGAGCTAGGCTCCGCAGTTGCAAATAACCCTCGGTGAGCGTGGCTAAGTCCCGAAAATTAGCCTGTTGCGCGTCGCTGAGCTTCCGCGGCCGAGGATCGAACATGCACAGGGTGCCAATGGCTTTGCCATTTGAGGCACGTAACGGGTGGCCCGCATAGAACCGGATATAGGGTGGGTTCAGCACGAGGGGATTGTCCTCGAAGCGTGAATCGCACCTGGCGTCGGAAACCATCAAGGTATCTTCACCGAGAATCGCGTAGCCGCAAAAGGACACATTGCGCTTCGTCTCGCTTACCTCGATACCGATTCGAGCCTTGAACCACTGCCGATCCTGATCGATTAGGCTGATCAGAACGGTCTCCACCTGGGCTAGTTCTTGGGTGAGTCGTACCAAGGTATCAAGATAATGCTCGGCCGGCGTATCGACCAAGTCCATATCATCAAGTGTGCGCTGACGAAGTGCTTCATCAGCGGGTAGGGGACAAGCTGGCATGTCTGTTACTCCACTCCTTGGTTCTTTTTTTCACAAATGCGGATAGAAAATTCTCAAGCATCTTGACCAATGCCGCACACGCTCGGCGCCTTCAGGCCAGGCCAGCCGGAATAGAGAGCATAGCAAACCGGTTGGCTCTATCCCGGATCCTCCAGTGGGTATACCTGCGGCGTTGATCGGCGCGGCTCGGTCGGTCGCCCAAGACCTCGACAAACTTCTCAGACCTACAGACGGCTTGAACAAACGGCTGAGGTTGTCGCCCCTGCCTGCCTTATTGGAAATCCGGTATTGACCTCGAGTTAAGTCAAGGTTTTAGAGTGGCGTCCAGACGCTCTCGCTGCTTTCGGAAACGAACTCACAAAGGACCCGGAATGGACACTCCGACTTCACTGCTGATTTTCCAGATCACCTGCTGCATTGGCTTGAGCCTGTGGCTGAGTATCAGCCTGATCAACAACTTGCATGCCTTTGCCAGCTCAGCCGGGGCGATCGGGGAGACCATGTCGATGGCGCCGCTGGCCCAACCTCCCGCAATCAGCCTCCCTCTGCTGGTGAGAGCGATGACCTCTCACGCCATCCATCGCTTGGCCTTGTCGATCATAGTGCTGACACAGGCAGCCGCCGCTCTCGCGGCTTGGATTGGCTGCTATGAACTGCTGCTTGGCGCCGGCCTGGAGGTGGCGCGGCCCTGGTTGAACCTGGCCTTGAGCGCAACGCTCGGGTTCCTGTTCGCGATGCTGCTGGGCGGGATATGGTTCGGCTACTGGATCCGCCAGGAAGGGTTGCAACTGACCCATCTGCTGTTGATGGTCTGGATCCTGCTGCACTTCGTCGTACTGAATGTCCGCTGGAGTTGAACGGCCCAGGGAAGCTTGGAGCATTTCAGTTAAAAGGAGCAACGGATGAAAATGATGATCGTAGGCGCCGGCAGAGGGTTGGGCCGGGCTTTGCTCGAAGGGCTCGGCAAGCCAGGGGACACGCTGATCGGCGTATCACGCAAACAGCCGTCAGACTTGGCCCTTGCCCCGGGCATCGACCTGCAGTGGGTCGATGCCGACCTTGCCAAGCCAACGGCGGCTGTAGCACAGATCGCGGATCGGGCACCTGCCGATTTGGATGTCCTGATCTACAACGTTGGCATCTGGGAAGAAAACGCCCTCAGCGAGCACTATGCATTCCTTGACGACAGCGACGAATCGATCACCAGGCTGGTCGAGGTGAACATCACGGCCACGCTGCTTCTGCTCAAGCGCCTGGTGCCCAAGTTGCTTGGTGCGCCCCGGCCGCAGTTGATCCTCACTGGTTCGACCTCAGCTCTTCGCCAGAGTGGGCGCCCGGAGGTAGCGTTCGGCGCCTCAAAGTTCGCCCTCAACGGCATGGCTGATGCGCTGCGCGAAGGTTTCAGGGATGACAACCTGGCCGTGACCGTGCTCCAACTGGGTTATCTCAATACCGACGACTCCCTGAACACGCCATTGGCGCAAGCCGCAGCACGTGGCGAGCGGCGCCAGGTACCGGTGCATGATGTGGTCACCATGGTCGACGCGCTGTTGCGCTTGTCTGGGGCTTCGTTCGTACGGGAGCTGATCTTGCCGGCTATCGGCGATGAGCGCTTCTGACGCCAAAGCTGCCATCAGCCCTCAAGTTTACTGGCTGTGCTGCCGTCGGTACCCGCCCGGTGTCATGCCTCTTCAGGCTCGAAGCGCGCAAGAAAGAAATGGAGTTCATAACCCAGCCAGAAACGCAATTTCCCCTGAGGACAGGTTTGAGCGAAACGGCCTGAAGCCGTGCCGTTTCGTCTTTTTCGAATCGATTTCGTCACTGAAACTACATGTATTGGACGCTTGTACCACTGTCTTGAAAACCGTTGAGCTACGCAAAACCACCCCTGCAGAGAATTCGCTTGAGCGGTTAGGGCGACTGTGATTACACCGGAATGTTGTCCTTTTTCTACTGCAATGTAGGAATATTCCTCTTTTTTGATAGGCTTCTGCCGTCAGTCGAGAGGAAAATGGAATGCCCGTCGTCATCGTTGAAAACGATACATCACAGTGGGAAGACCAGACAGGCGCTGTCTATCACTTCCCCAAGCGTTACCAAACCTTGCTCGCTCAGGGAACCGAGGTTGTTTACTACAAAGGGCGTATCAAAGATAAAGCCTTTGCCTCGATCCGTCTGAGTGCCGATCCGCACTATTTTGGCAAGGCGCGTATAGGCAAGGTCTACGCAGATAGCAGTAGTAATAAGGGTGATCTTTTTGCTTTGATTGAAAATTTCATTCCATTTGAAAGCGCTGTTCCCGCCAAAATCGACGGCGCGTATATGGAGACTATCCCCGGTAGTCGCGCGAGTAACTACTGGCGTGACGGGGTTCGGCTCATTTCTCAGTCTGATTACGACGCTATCTTAAGCCACGCGAAGCTTTTAGATCCGCAGTTGGATACTGCTCTACCGCAGTCAGAAGACGATCCGATTACATTTGAGTCGTCTAATGAAGGCAGCAAGACAAGCTACTTTGGAACCCGATACGAACGCCGGAAAGATCTTAGGATGAAGGCCATCGCTATTCACGGGCTTGACTGCAAAGCATGCGGTTTTGATTTCGAGCAGGCTTACGGCGAACATGCAAAGGGCTTCATTCACGTTCATCACGTAGTACCTATTTCGAAATTTGGTGGAGAACAGGCTGTGAATCCTGAGACAGACCTCGTGACGTTATGTGCCAACTGTCATGCAGTAGTCCACCGCAAGCGCGACATGACCCTCAGTGTCGATGAGCTGAAAGGCATGTTACGCGGACGATGGGTCATCGAACCTCAGTAGGCATAGATATCTAAGCGTACCCGGGATATAGCCTAGCTACAGCGTTCAATCCAATAATATGAGTATCTTCTGACACGCCAATAGCTCTCGCTGAGGCAAGGGGTCAGGTCGCTGAGTCGCCTTCAAAACCTGGAGTCGCATAAGGTCTTGAAGGCACCCAGTCAATGATGAGTCATTCAGCGCATCATGCCCAGTTCAGCATCATCCATCAGCGCCTTGGCCAACGCGCACAGGTAGTGCGAAGCCCAGATCAACTGAGGTTTGTCTTCCATCAATCCATCCAGGGTCATGTCCCGTGCATAGCCCATCAGCTCCGAAGCCTGTTCACGGGCACTCTGGCAAGGGATGCCGGCTTCGATGCGGAAGAGGGGATGGGTCTGGTTTTCACCTTGGTAGAAGGTGGTTTTGCCGACGGTGAATTTGGTTTCTTCTGTGGACATTGTTCAGTTTCCCCAAGATTGCTTCAGCCTGTACGGGCCTATTCGCGGGCGAACCCGCTCCTACGGGAGCACGGCAGTCTTCAAGGCTGAGGGAGTGCCGGGGAGGGGGTATCCGCGAAGAGGCCGGCCCAGGCAGTACATCAGCGACACGTCAATGCATAGTCCGAGGCTCACTGGGCATCTGCACTTGGGCTATTGCGGACTCGAGCAAAGCTCTCAAGGTCTCCAGTTCATGCATCGAGGTCATCATCAAAATCGACGCGGGGGACTTGGGCTGCAACAGCATTGCCTGATGCACGACGGTCGCCGCGCATAACGCGTAGTCCGTAGCCTGAATCAGGGTGTCTTCCAAGGAAAGAACGTTGTGGGGTGGATCAGGTACTATTTTTAGCATAAACCCTCTCAGTGCCTTACAGGGCTGCCGCAGTACCGCTGTCAAACGGAAGGGTGGCAGCTGTTTGTGGGTTGACAGACCGGGGGCACTGAGAATCCCGGCGCACACGAAGGTGCCCCACGCACAGCTGCCATAACTGGCATTGCACATGCTCTCAGTGAACCACGGTCTGTCAAAACCGTGCCGCCAATGGGTGGCGACAGGCCGAGACTAGGGCTGACTATTTCCATGTGCAACGAAAATCAGGCGCGAGGAGTATCTTTGGGAAATGGCCTACAAGGAAGGGGTAATTTCTGATTTTTCGACCCGCTCCCGTTCCTCAAAACGTCGACAGGAAACATGCGGGCAAAAGAAAGCCCGCCGAGGCGGGCTAAGTACTATCACGTAGGGATAGCTTCATCCTGCCCAAGCCACTGTGAAAATTGGGTGAAAGAAAGGTCCCCATAACGTGATCATCCAGAGGGCCCCGCGCCCTTTAAAGCTCGGCTTTCTGCCGCTGGTGGCGCTGAAAGCGGGTAACCGCGATCTGGACGGCAGCTGCCACGAGGCACAGTAGGCCGACTTTCCAGCTGCCCTCCAGGCCGTAATGCTCGGCGATCTTCCCTGTGATGATGACGCTAACGAAGATGGCGAAAGGCAGGATCAGTTTGTTCATCGGGTGTTCCAGCAGGCTGCAAAGGGCTCGGGTGAATACGCAGTTCACCCAGCGGAAAGGCCGCGATCTTAGCAAATCCGGGTGCGGCGCTCGATCTCACCGGCAACACAAATCCATCGGCGCCCCCCCCAGCCCCCCCATTGCGAATTTCCTGGTTTCAGCTAACTTATACAAAAACCTGTACAAGCATGAGAGGTTGTACATGTATTGCAAGTGGCCCTTCACGCTGTACTTTGACGGCGCCTGCCCATTGTGCGCTCGGGAGATCGCCTTCCTGCGCAGGCAATCGACCGGGGGAAAGCTCATCCTGGTTGACATCAGTGCTGATGATTTCGATGCAGGGGCGTTGGGCTTCACGGTTGAACAACTGAGGTCATGCCTGCATGGAAGGTTCGCGAGCGGGCACTGGGTTACAGGCTTGGACGCCACCTTGTGGAGTTGGCGTGCTGCCGATGTGGGCCTGTGGGTCGCGCCACTGGCTTGGCGTCCGCTACGTCCCCTGTTTTCGGTTCTTTACAGGCTGTTCTGTCGATTGAGGCCACACTTGGCCTGGCTACCACATCCCGCTGGCGCTGGCGGGCACCGTTGTAACGGTGAGGAGTCCAAATGTCACATTCGTTAGCCGAGCACTACCATGAAATCCTGGTCGGTATTGGTGAAAACCCGCAGCGCGAAGGGCTTCTGGACACACCCCAGCGTGCGGCAAAAGTGATGCAGTACTTGTGCAACGGGTATGCCCAGGATCTTCACGAGGTCGTAAACGGTGCTCTGTTCGAGAGTGAAAACGATGAAATGATTGTGGTGCGTGACATTGAGCTCTACTCATTGTGCGAACACCACATGCTGCCGTTTATTGGCAAGGCGCATGTCGCGTACCTGCCAACAGGGCGTGTGTTAGGCCTTTCCAAGGTTGCACGCGTGGTGGATATGTTCGCCCGTCGTTTACAGATACAGGAAAACCTCACGCGGCAAATTGCGTATGCCGTGCAGGAAGTCACGGATGCCGCAGGGGTGGGGGTCGTGATCGAAGCCAAGCATATGTGCATGATGATGCGCGGTGTAGAGAAGCAGAACTCGGTGATGATTTCATCCGTGATGTTAGGTGCATTTCGCGACGCCCCCTCGACGCGACACGAATTCCTGAACCTCATTGGACGACACAATTGACATCCGATCTTGAACCGTTGCGAAGGGGCGCCCAGATGAGTTCCGTTGCTACTGCTTTATCTCCAAGCCGCTTCACTGTCCTGGGTTACGGCGGCCTGCTGCCGTTTATTGGTTTGACGCTGCTCATCCTTTTTTGGGCTGAATATCGAGCGTTTTTCTCGATGATGCTGGTCGGCTATGGCGCGGTGATATTGAGCTTCGTCGGTGCCCTTCACTGGGGGTTCGCCATGACGTTGCAGGATTTGCCCGCAAAGCAGCGTCAAGAGCGACTGGTGTGGAGCGTTATACCGGCCCTGATCGGTTGGGTTGGCACGTTGCTGCCTGTGCCGGTGGGGTGTCTGGTGTTGACCTCTGGTTTTGTCGGCCATCTTTGGCAGGATCGCAAGCTGGCGCAAGCCGTGCCTGGGTGGTATCTGCCGATGCGCGTGCATTTAACGGCTGTCGCGAGCCTCTGTTTGCTGGTCAGTGCACTTGCGGTGTCCATTCATTTTTGAAACCCCAAGCAACCATTGATGAGTCACTTCTCCGGCCCACCCCAAGTATCTCGCCCGATGCACACAACCCCGTCAAACAGCAAACGGGCCGTCCTCACCAACCCGCACCCCTTGATCACGCCATGTTCCAGGCTGATTTCCACCGTAAATTCCCCACTCGGATGCTCCACCGCCAAACGCTGACGATCACCGCCGGACGTGCTGGCAAGGCCCTGTGCAACCGACCCTTCAATCAAGCAGGCCGTAGCAACACTCACCGCACCAAACACCCCGATGGACGCATGGCAGCGGTGCGGGATGAACGAGCGCGTATTGACCGTGCCGCCGTTGCGCGGTGCCGACAGCAGGCACATCTTCGGCACATTGCGCTGGCTGACATCACCCAGGTTCATGCGTGGGCCCAGTTGCAGGCGGATGGCTTCCAGGCGTGTTTTCAGTGCGCTGTCGGCCTCCAGCGTTTCGCACGGCTCGTAACCGGTCACGCCAAGGTCCTCGGCACACAGCAGTACCACCGGCATGCCGTTGTCGATGCAGGTGACTTCCACACCCTCGACACAGTCGCGGCTGTTGCCGGTGGGCAACAGTGCTCCGCAGCTGGCGCCGGCCACGTCGGCAAACGTGACCACCAGCGCCGCCGCACGGCCCGGCACCCCATCAATACGGGTATCGCCGGCATACTCCACCTGGCCATCGGCGGTCGGCACCTGGGCGACGGCGATCTGCCCGGTGTTTTCCATGAAGATGCGCACCGGTGTGCTCGCGCCGCTGGCGGCCACCAGGCCGCGCTCAAGGGCGAACGGCCCTACGCCGGCCAGAATGTTGCCGCAGTTTTGCCCATAGTCCACCCGCGCCTCGTCCACCACCACCTGAGCGAACAGGTAGTCCACGTCGGCGTCATCGCGCTGCGAAGCGCGGATGATGGCGACTTTGCTGGTGAGCGAGTCGGCGCCGCCGATGCCGTCAATCTGCCGGGCATCGGGCGAGCCCATCACCGCCAGCAGCACCCGGTCACGTAGCGGGCCAGGGGCGGGCAGGTCGTCATGCAGAAAATAGGCGCCCTTGGAGGTGCCGCCGCGCATCAGCAGGCAGGGTATGCGGGTCTGGCCCATGTTCAGCCTTCCAGGTCGGTGAGGTGGTCGACATAACGCAGGCCCTTCGCCGCCAGGCGCGGGCGCATCTCGTAGATGTCCAGGCCAAGCTCGCCGGCGGCCAGGCGCAGGCGTTTGCGTTCTTCCAGGTCGGCGCGCTGGGTGGCGGCTTCGAGTACTGCCTGGGCTTCGCCATGGCGCACCACCACTACGCCGTCGTCATCGGCCACCACGATGTCACCGGCATGGACGAGCTGCCCGGCACACAGCAGCGGCAGGTTCACCGAACCCAGCACTTCCTTCACTGTGCCTTGGGCATTGATGGCGCGGGACCACACGGCAAAGCCCATGTCGCGCAGTGTCTGGCTGTCGCGCACGCCCGCATCGATCACCAGGCCGCGCACGCCGCGGGCCTGGAGCGAGGTCGCCAGCAGGTCGCCGAAATAGCCATCGCTGCACGGCGAACTGGGCGCCACCACCAGTACGTCGCCTGGGCGGCACTGCTCCACAGCAACATGGAACATCCAGTTGTCGCCAGGGGCCACCAGCACGGTTACCGCGCTGCCGGCCACCGCCACACCTTGCTGGATAGGGCGCACGGCAGTATTGAGCAGCCCCTTGCGACCTTGGGCCTCATGCACCGTGGCGACACCCAGCCGGCCCAGGGCATCGATGATGTGTGGCTCAACGCGTGGGATGTTACGCACGACGATGCCGGTCTTGCCGATCAGCCCGCTCATGCCAGGTTCTCCGTCACGCGTGGGAACACGCTCTGCAGGCCTTCGGCGTAGACGATGTTGCGTGCACTGGTGATGCCCACGTTACGCTTGGCTTGCACGCCGCGCTGCAGGGCCACGCGGGTGTAGTACTCCCAGAGGTGTTCCTGGCCGGCCATGCACTGGATGGCGGCATACTTTTTGTCCCACACCGGGGTAATGTCCAGGAACGTGTCCGGGCGCCATTCGCACTGCTCGGGCTGGTGCGGCTCAAAGGCGTACACCGGCGGTGCGCCAACGATCTTCTCGCCCGGCTTGTAGCCTTCAGCCTGCGCGATGATTCGGGCTTCCTGGGCCAGGTGCATGGCCAGCGGGTGGTCGTAGTTGTAAGGGTCTTTGAGGGAGTGGCTGAGTACGAACTCCGGTTGTACCCGGCGATACACATCGGCCAGGCGGAACAGGGTGTCCTTGTTGGCGCGCATCGGATAGTCGCCGATGTCGAAGAACTCCACGCTGGCACCGAGGATTTCGGCCGCGGCCATGGCCTCTTCACGGCGTGCGTCCTTGACCTTGGCTTCGGTCATTTCACCCTTGCGCCACAGCTTGGCAGACTCACCACGCTCACCGAAAGACAGGCAGACCACGTGCATGGCATAGCCTTGCTTAGCGTGCAGCGCAATGGCGCCACCGGCACGCCAGACAAAGTCGGCGGAATGTGCGCTGACCACCAGGGCGGATTTTTGTGGGGTATTCATGGTTCGTTGGCTCCTGCAGTGGGGGTGGGCGCAGGATGTCATTGGCCTGTGCAGGGCACTAATGCGTTCATTTGCAGCGGCTATGCGTTTTATTTATTGCCGGGCAAGCGGGGTAGAGGCATAGTCGCCGCAGTCACGAGCCGAGCGCCGGGAGCCCTTATGATCGATGTCGAACTGCCCAACCTGATGCAAGTCCGCGCGTTCATCCGGGTAGCCGAGCTGGGCAGCGTTTCGCGGGCGACGGAGGTGTTGTTCCGTGCTCAGTCCGTGGTCACCCGCGCCATCGCCGAATTGGAGGCGCGCTTTGCCGTGCCCCTGTTCGAGCGCCATGCCAATGGCATGCGCCTGACCGACTATGGCGAGTGCCTGCTGCCGCGTGCACAGCGCGTGCTGGCGGAACTGGACGGCGTGCCGAGTTTGCTGGGCACCGCGCAGGGCGAGCCACTCTACCTGTTTCAGGCGCGGCGCCTGCAGGTGTTCGTGAAGCTCTGTGAAACACGGCACATGCAAACCGTGGCGCGGCACTTCGGCCTTAGCCAGCCGGCGGTCAGTGCTGCTTTGAAAGTGCTCGAAGGCGGGTGCGGACAGCCCTTGTTCGTGCGCACGTCGCGTGGCCTGCAGCCCACTGTGGCCAGCCGGGACATTCTGTTCCCCATCCGCCGGGCGCTGAACGAGTTGCGCCTGCTGGACAGTGACCTGAGCGCGATGCAAGGCACCCTGCGCGGGGTGGTGCATGTCGGCGCGTTGCCGTTGGGCCGCTCGCGCATTCTGCCGGATGCCATTTTACGCTTCACGGCCCAGCACCCACAGGTTCGTGTGGTGACCAACGAAAGCCCGTTCGACCTGCTGGCAACCGAGCTGCGGGTAGGGGATGTGGATTTCGTCTTGGGCGCGTTGCGGCCTCACGACTATGCCAGCGACCTGGTGGGCGAGCCGCTCATCAACGAGGAAATGGTGGTGCTGGCCCGTCGGGGGCACCCGCTGTTGCACACTCACCTGACGCTCAAGGGCGTGCACCAGGCGCGCTGGGTGTTGCCGCGGGCCGGCTCGCCGGCCCGTCAGCTGCTCGACAACTGCTTCGCCGCCGCGGGCCTGACAGCGCCGTGGCCGGTGGTGGAAAGCGCTGATCTGGCGGTTATCCGTGGCCTACTGGTGCGTTCGGACATGCTGGCGGCGGTGTCTGCGCACCAGTTGGCTTACGAGATTGCCAGCGGCGAACTGCAACGCCTGCCGCTGGCACTGCCCGGCACTGCCCGCGCCATCGGCCTCATGCAGCGCAGTGGCTGCCTGCAGTCACCGGCGGCAGTCGCGCTGATGGCCTGTATCCGCCAGGTCATCACCGAGCAGGCGTGAGCCCAGGAGGGTGCCTTAAAGCAGGCTCAGCGGGTAGCTGACGATCAGCCTGTTCTCATCGAAACTGTTGGTGCTGCCCCAGTCCCGGCGCTGGCTGGAGTTGCGCCACTTGAGGTTCAGGGCCTTGAACGGCCCGGACTGGACCACATAGGCCAGCTCGCTTTCGCGGCCCCACTCGGTGCCGTCCTGGGTGCTGGCGTTGTGCACGTTGTAGCCGTGGATGTAGCGGTTCATCAGGGTCAGGCCGGGTATGCCAAGCACCACGAAGTTGAAGTCGTGGCGCACCTGCCAGGAGCGTTCGCGGGCGCTTTCGTAGCTGGAGCCGAAGGCGTCGTTGGCCAGCGTGCCGCCGCTGGCGCCGTTGACCCGGAACCATTCATCATCGCCCATGACCTTCTGCAAGCCGACGTAGAACGTGTTGCCACCCAGCTTCGCCGAGAACAGGCCCGAAGCGGTGCGGTTGTTCAGTTCGCCTGCCTTGGCGCCACCGTCGTCCTTGCCCCAGAAGTAGCCCAGGTTGGCGCCCAGTACCCAGTTGCCCAGCGGCTGTTGATGCTGCACCTGGAAGTAGCGCTGCTGGTAGATGTCTTCCAGCTGGGCATACCAGGCGCCGACCAGGGTGCGCTCCTGGTTGAAGCGGTATTCGCCGCCGGCGAAGTTGAAACGGTCCGAGGTGAAGGCTGTGCGCGTGAACAGGCTCATGTCCTGCATGCTGGCGTCGTTGCGCGGGCTGTTCTGGCGGAACTGGCCGCCATACAGGCTCAGGCCGGCCAGCTCGTTGGAGGTGACCTGCGCGCCCTGCAAGGTTTGTGGCAGCGAGCGGCCGTCATCGGCGCGCAGGATGGGCAGGGTGGGTGACCACTCGCCGACCTTGAGTTCGGTCCTGGAAACCCGCATCTTGCCCGCCAGCGCCGTGCGGCCAAAGTCGTCCGCCGGGCGCCCGTCGTCGTGAACAGGCAGCAATTGCGTGCCGGCGGTGCCCTTGCCGCCATCGAGTTTGATGCTGTAAAGGCCCAGCACGTCAACGCCGAAACCGACCACGCCGGGGGTGTAGCCGGACTTGAAGTCGAGGATGAAACTTTGCGTCCATTCCTCGGCTTTGCCTTGGCTTGCCGTGCCCGTGTAGTCGCGGTTCATGTAGAAGTTACGCAACGTCAGGCTTGCCTTGGCATCGTCGACGAAGCCTTCGGCCAGGGCTTGCAGTGGCAGGCTGGCTGCCAGTGCGAATGTGGGGACGAGCGGGTACAGGGTGCGGCATTTCATTATTTTTATTCTCCAGGGATGGGCAAAGCGCTGCCCGCCAGCGGCGCATCGGCGCTGGGCAGGTTGAATCAGGGGGCGGTGGGGGTGGCGGCGCGGGACGCGCCGTCACACGATCAAGCGGGTTGCATCGGTCAGTTGGGCGCTTTGCCAGCCACCGAGTAGCGAACCTGCTGGTTACGGGTCTTCATGAAGTCCTCGATGCTCTGCCCGCGCATGGCGGCGTAAATGTCCAGGTTGGACACACCCAGTACGGCGCCTAGCTTCTCCAGTACAAAGAAGATCACCCCATAGTGGATCAGCCCACGCCAGTCGCGGCGGCGCAGCAGGTCGCTTTCCTCTTCGCTCAGGCCCGCCTCGCGGTACAGCGCTTCGGGTTCGCTCAGGAAACGCTGGCGCCACTGCGGCTCAATCATGCGATGCAAGAACTTGTTCAGGCGGTAGCCCTTGGCACTGCGCTCCAGGGTGTAGGGGTAGGTGCCTTCAAGCTGCTCAGCCCCTGCCAGCTGATGCTGCATGTGCTGGCGGTGACGTTCGTTGACCGGCGCCGGCAGTGCCTGGTCACGGTTTTCCAGCAGCAGGGTGGCGATGCCGGTCATCGACGGCAGGTAGTAGCTTTGGTGCTTGCGCTCAACGTTGGCAGACAACGCGCCACGCATGATCAGCCAGGTAATCACCTCGGCACCTTCCATGCCGCCGAGCGTGGCGTACTCGGCCAGTGTCATCTCGGTAAGGCGCTGCGGGTCGTTCACCAGCAGGTCAAGGAACTGCGCGTCCCACTCTGGGTTGTTGAAGCCGCAACGCTCGCCGTGCACCTGGTGTGACACCCCGCCGGTGGCGACGATCGCCACCTTGAGGTCTTCGGGGTAGCTCTCGATGGCGCGGCGCAATGCCTGGCCCAGTTTGTAGCAGCGCCGCGCCGTGGGTATCGGCAGCTGCAGTACGCCGACCTGCAGCGGCACGATCTGTACGGGCCAGCTTTCATCGCAGGGCAGCAGCGCCGACATGGGCGAGAAGAAGCCGTGGTCCAGCGGCTTGTCGCGGAAAAAGCTCATGTCGAACTCATCGGCCATCAGGCTCTGGCCGATGTGTCGCGACAGCGCTGCGTGGCCGCCCACTGGCGGCAGGTCCCGCGGGTTGCCCCCTTCATCGGCCACGCCATATTGCTCGTCTACGCCCAGGGTGAAGGCGCTGTAATGGTCAAAGAAGAACGAGGTGATGTGGTCGTTGAAGATATAGAAGAGTACGTCCGGCTGGCGCTGCTGCAGCCACGTGCGGATCGGCTCGAAGCTTTCGAAGATCGGCGCCCAGGCGGCTTCTTCCTGTTTGTCGTGGTCGACTGCGAAGCCGATGGTTGGGGTGTGGGAGACGGCCAGGCCACCAATGATACGAGCCATGCGAAAGTCCTCTGTTACAGGTTACGGCGCGGTTACTGCGGGGGTCGCGCGCAGCCGGGCGTGGCCGTTGGCCAGGATCGCCAGGGCAGCGGCGAATGCCGGCAGGCCGAGGAGGGTGAACAGCAGCGGCAGGCCCAGCCCCAGGCTGAGCACGGCACCACCGATGAGGGAGCCGAAAATGGCCCCGAAGCGCCCGATACCGAGCATCCAGCTTACGCCTGTGGCGCGGAACTCGGTCGGGTAATAGCCAGGGGCGAAGGCGTTCAGGCCGGTCTGCGCACCGCTCATGCAGAACCCGGCAGCCGCCACGCCCACCACCAGCAGGCTCGACTCCAGGCTCAGGGCGCCCAGTGAGACGATGCACAGGCCGCCGAGGGCGTAGGCGATGGCGATGACCCGGTTAGGGTTGCGTCGGTCCATGATCCAGCCGACCACGATTGCGCCCACTGCGCCGCCGATCTGGAACAGCCCCGTGATGGTGGCGGCGCGCTCGATGGACAGCCCGCCATCACGCAGCAGGGTCGGCAACCAGCCCATGGTCAGGTAGATCACCAGCAGGCCCATGAAGTAGGTCAGCCACAGGGCCAGTGTGCCAAACCGGTAGCGCTCGCTGAACAGCTGCCGGGCCGGTGCCTTGTGCTGCGTGGTTGGCTCACTGACGGTAAAGCGGGTGCCGGCAGCGAAGCGGCCGCCAAGCTTGGCCAAGGCTGCCGCAATCTGGCTGGCCGGTGCCTGGCGTGCGGCGAGGAAGCGAGCGGACTCTGGCAGCAGCCACCACAGCAGTGGCAGCAAGGCCAGTGGCAGCAGGCCGCCGGCCAGCAGTACCGACTTCCAGCCGTGATGAGGTATCAGCCAGGCGGACAGGAAGCCGCCCAGGCCCGAGCCCATGTTGAAGCCGGTGAACATGATGGTGATCATCAGCGAGCGGTTGCGTGTGGGCAGGTATTCGGCAAGCAGGGTGGTGCAGTTGGGCATGGCCGCACCCAGGGCAATGCCGGTCAGCAGCCGTAACACAGCCAGCTCATAGGGGTTGCGGGCGAAGGCGCAGGCCAGGCTCAGCAGGCTGAAACCGCTGACCGCGATCAGCAGCACTTTCTTGCGGCCCAACCGGTCGGCGTACGGGCCGGCGGTCAGCGCGCCGATGGCAAGGCCGACCATGCCGGCACTCATCACCGGGCCAAAGGCGGCGCGCGACAGGCCCCAGTCCTGCATCAGCGAAGGCGCGATGAAACCCATGACGGCGACATCGAAGCCATCGAACAGCACGATCAGGAAGCACAGCACCAGGATCAGCCACTGGTAGGCAGCAATGGGGCGGTTATCGATCCAGTCTTTGACATCGATGGGGGCATCGACAGGAGGCTTAAGCATGCGTGGTCACCTTTGTTCTTGTATTGGTGTGAATTGCGCCGGGTTCCGGTAAGGCTTCGAACGCGTAATGGCCCAGCAGCAACCACCCCGCCGGACGACGGCGTGAGGCGGACTGTAATCCCATGGTCCAGGGCAGCGCCTGCGGGATTTCTTTAATGAGATATCCAATTTTTTTATCGCAGACTTCGCGGCGCTAATGTCGCGTCAAGCTGTGCCGCTCGGCAGCAAGCTGTTGGCCTGTAAAAGACCTCATGCGCTGCTGGCGTTGTCAGGCTTCCTGGTGATGATGACGCTTATGGTGATTTGTTTCTGAATGTGTGATCTCTCCCGCTCAGTCTTCGTCAAGAAGACTGCCCCTCGCCGTCGTCTGGGGATTGATACAGGGCCTTCCATGCAAACGCTGTTGAACGAGATTCTCGAAGAAGTACGTCCCTTGATCGGCAAGGGCAAAGTCGCTGACTACATTCCCGCGCTGGCGGACGTGCCGGCGAACCAACTGGGTATCGCTGTCTATGGCAACGATGGCAGTTACCACTGCGCAGGTGATGCGCAGGTGCCATTCTCGGTGCAGAGCATTTCCAAGGTGTTCAGCCTGGTTCAGGCCATTGGCCATTCGGGTGAAGCCATTTGGGAGCGGCTGGGGCATGAGCCTTCGGGGCAGCCGTTCAACTCGTTGGTACAGCTGGAGTTCGAGCGCGGGCGGCCGCGTAACCCGTTCATCAATGCGGGGGCATTGGTGATCTGCGATATCAATCAGTCGCGCTTCGCTGCCCCCACGTTGTCGATGCGCGATTTTGTCCGACGGCTTTCAGGCAACCCCCACATCTCGATCAATACCCGGGTCGCTGATTCGGAATATCAGTTTCGCGCGCGCAACGCTGCCATGGCGTACCTGATGCAGTCATTTGGCAACTTCCATAACGAGGTCGAGACGGTGCTGCGCAGTTACTTCAGTTACTGCGCACTGCAAATGAACTGCCTGGACCTGGCGCGGGCATTCTGCTTCCTGGCCAATGACGGGTTCTGCAAGCACAGCGGTGAGCAGATCCTGACGCGGCGCCAGACCCAACAAGTGAACTCGATCATGGCCACCAGCGGGCTGTATGACGAGGCGGGGAATTTCGCCTTCAGGGTGGGTTTGCCTGGCAAGAGTGGTGTGGGTGGCGGGATCGTGGCGATCGTACCGGGGCAATTTACCGTATGCGTGTGGTCGCCAGAGCTGAATGCGGCGGGCAACTCCCTGGCCGGGATGGCGGCGCTTGAGCTGCTCAGTTCGCGGATCGGATGGTCGGTGTTCTGATCTGCGAACTCAGGGGCCATCAGGCGTCGCCTTGGCGGGTCAGAACGCGAATACCAACGTGGCCGTGGCGCTGCGTGGGCTGCCATACCAGCCGCGCGCGCCAATCGCCGTGTAGTAGGTTTTGTCCAACACGTTGTTGAGGTTCAGTGAAACGCTGGTCTGCGGCGTGAAGGCATACTGAGCCATCAGGTCGACCACGCTGTAGGGGTCCTGGGTGAACGTTTCGTTGTTGGGCCCGGCGCTCTTGTAATACTCGGTACCCTGCCAGCGCACACCACCCCCTACCTTCAACTGTGGCAGGGTCGAAAGGCGGTAGCTGGTGAACAGTTTCAAGGTGTCTCGCGGTATTTCAGTGTTCAGGCGGTCGCCATCCGAATCCTTGCTCACCGCATAGGTGTAGCTGGCCGAGACCTGCCAATCAGGCAAAATCTCGCCCGCCATTTCCATCTCGAAACCACGTGTCTTGGTACCTGACTCGGCACGGTAGGCCTGGTTGCCGTCTGGCGCCAGGTTGCTTCCGTCGGCTACCGCCAGGTTGTCCTGGTGCACCTCGAATATGCTGAAAGCGGTGGTCAGGCGCTGGTCCCAGAACTCACTCTTCAGACCGAGCTCGTAGTTCACGCCTTCCAGCGGGTCCAGGTAGGTACCGTTGATATCCTTGTTGCTCTGCGGCTTGAAAATGGTGGTGTAACTGGCATAGGCCGACCAGTGCTCGTTGAGGTCATACACCAGGCCAAGGTAGGGCGTGACGACCCCGGTTTCGCTACGCGAGGTGCGGCTTGTAGCGCCAGACGACAGGGTGGTAGAGGTTTCGTCGCGTTTCCAGTCAATCAGCCGCGCCCCGGTAATCAGCGACAGGTCATCGGCCAGGCTCCAGCGTACCGAAGCCACCAGGCCGTCCTGGGTTTCATCCAGCGCGTCTTCCGAGGACTTGGCATGGATGGCGTCCGGTATCACCAGCGAACCGTCCCAGGTGTAAATGTTGTCGATGGTCTGGATCGTCCACAGTGGGTAACCGTCGTTGCGGTAGTAGGCGCGGTAGTGACTGGCCCCGAGGTAGGCCTGGTGCTCGCGGGACAACAGCGCGAACGGGCCCGACGCCGACAGGTCGAACGAGGTCTGCCGGGGCTCGCCGGCCCAACGCCCCGTCCAGGTGCTGATGCCACTGCCATCGGGCTTGACGGTGCCGCTGGCCGCGGTGGCAAAGGCGTCGTCATAGCTGCGACGGCTGTGTTCGGCATTCAGTTTCAACTGCCAGCCGTTGTCCAGTTGATGCTCCAGCGCAGTGAATACCGTCTTGGTGCGACGCTTGTGATAGCTCCAGTCCGAAGCCGAATTGAACGCGCGGGAGGGGCTGAAGTGACTGCCATCCGAATTGAACATCGGGAAGCCGTGGTTGCCTGCCCCGTCGTTGTCCATCTCCTGATATTCCGCACCTGCTGTCAGCATCGTGCTGTCGGTGATGTCCCACTCCAGCACCCCATAGGCCACCTGCCGCTCCAGCGACTGGCGGTCGACGTAGCTCTGGCTGTCGGTATTGGAGGCGACAAAGCGCCCGCGGACATTGCCGCTTTGCGTCAACTTGCCAGAAACGTCCAGCTCGGTGCGGTAGTTGTCCCACGAGCCCGCTTTCAAGGTCAGCTTGCGTTGTGTTTCCAGGGTCGGCTTCTTGCGGATCAGGTTGACGGTGGCGCCCGGGTCGCCAGTGCCAGACATCAGGCCCGTGGCACCGCGCACTACCTCTACCCGGTCATACGACACCATGTCGGAGAGGTCGTCCCTGAAACCAAAGGTATCGGGGCGGTTGATGCCGTCCACCTGGATGCTGCCGACCTCGAAGCCGCGCACGTAGATATGGTTGGCGTCGCTTCCGGCGGGCCCCATGCTGTCAACGACCACGCCTGGTGTCTGTTCAAGCACTTGGGCAACATCGTTCAGGTTCTGGTCTTCAATCTGCTGGCGGGTGACCACGCTGACCGATTGGGGTGTCTCGCGTGCAGACAACCGCAGCCCGGTTGCGGTATTGACCGAGCCGGTGGTGTAGCTGCCGGTGCCCTCGGTGGTGGCACCCAGGGCCATGCTGGAGACGGTGGTTGCCGCAAGCTCCATGGTGCCATCCTGTTCAGCGCTAACCAGCGTGAAGTGCTTGTCGCCCGCTGCCTGCACCTGCAAGCCACTGCCTTGCAGCAGTTCTGCCAACGCCTGATGCAGCGCGTAATTGCCGTTCAGCCCTTTGCTGTGCAAGCCTGCGACTGCTTCATGGCTGAAACTGATGACTGCCCCGCTGGCGTCGGCAAACTGGTCGAGTGCGTGAGCCAATGACCCTGCCGGGATGCTGTAACCCACAGGTTCGGCCCAGGCATGTGCAGTGCCCAGCAGCGAGCCCGCGAAGCTGACCGCTAGCGCGGTTTGGCGAATACGGGTGGCGGGGGAGGAAAAGCGAGCGGACATCCATTGACTCCTTGCTGATCGAATACAAGTGCTCCCAGTAACAAACGTGTTGTTGACGGAAATACTTAGTAGCAAGGTGCTGATAGGGCTGAGGATCTACTTTGACAGTAATATCCTCATCGCAGCACCAGGCTGCTCCTGCCAGTGCTGTACAGGCTTTGAAACCGACATGCAGGCTCTCGGTACTTGCCCAGGCAGTGTCCGGACGGCGCCCGTGGAACCCGCGCATTCACCGGAAATGGAACCTACCGAAGATGACCCGCGAAGCGTTTGCTCCTTATCAGTGCCTTGCCACTGACTTGCTGAAGTATCTGCCGTCTGACCAGAATGATGGCTCCCACGACTTGGCCCATATTCATCGTGTGTGGGTCAATGCGCACCGGATCCAGCGGGTGGAGGGTGGCGACCTTGAAATCTTGCTTGCGGCGACGGTGCTGCACGACTGTGTGGCGGTGGAAAAGCATTCGCCGTTACGTGGGCAGGCCTCGACGTTGTCGGCGAACAAGGCTGCATCAGTCCTTGCTGAGATGGGCTGGCCGAGTGGGCGTGTTGAGCAGGTAGTGCATGCGATCAAAACACACAGTTACTCGGCGGGGTTCGAACCGCTGACACGTGAGGCCTGCATCCTTCAGGACAGTGACCGGCTTGACGCCATAGGCGCGGTGGGTATTGCCCGGTGTTTTTACGTCGCCGGGCGAATGGGGTCGGCGCTCTATGACTTCGAGAATCCTTTCGCGCAGCAGAGGGCGTACCAGGACGGGGCGTATGCCATCGAGCACTTCCAGACCAAACTGCTCAAGCTCGCCTCGGGCTTTAAAACCCAAGAAGGGGCGCGCCTTGCTGCCGAGCGTCATACCCGGCTTGAAACCTTTCTTACCCAGTTCATGGACGAGATTACCGGGGCAGGTTAGTCATGCCGGGCTTGTACCGTCGTGCTTGAGCTCAGTCAGCCCAACGCCACAGCGGCTCATCCAGCAACCCAACCCCCCGCAGCTGGGTTTGCCCTTGTATTTTTTCCAGCTCTAGCACATTGCACCCGTCACAGGCTGCCAGCGCGTTGATTAATGGCGCACTGTGCGATACCACCCAAACCTGGCTACGGCGTGATGCACGAATGATCAGCCGCGCCAAGGCCGGGAGCAGGTCCGCGTGCAGACTGGTTTCCGGTTCGTTCAACACCATCAGCGATGGCGGCCGTGGTGTGAGCAGGGCGGCCATCAGCAGAAGATAACGCAGGGTGCCGTCCGACAATTCAGCACCCTCAAGCGGGCGCAAAAGACCGTGCTGGTGCAGCCGTACACTGAACAGCCCGCCAGGTGGCGCATTGACCTCCAGACGGCTGCCGGGAAACGCGTCATTCAGCGCTTCCACCAGATCCTCCACATCGCCAATTTCGATAATGGTCTGCAACGCCGAGGCCAGGTTGCGCCCGTCGTGATGCAGCACCGGCGAGCGAGTGCCCAGTTGGGGTTGACGGCAAGGCGCGTCACGGTCAATCCGGAAGTGATCGTAAAACCGCCAGCTGTTGATGAACGCGCGCAGGTCACCGATCTCCGGTGCCTGGCGTGGCCGGCCGACGATGTTGAAAAAGCTCTCGCCGCTGTCAGCATGCTGATCGAGCACTGCCCAGCTGTTGCCCTCGCGGGCCCGCACCAGGGCATTCTTGCGCTCGACCAGCAAGGAAGAGGGGCGATAGGCGCCAGCGCCCCAGATGGCCTCGCACTTTATTTCAGGGTCGAGCATGAACGCGCTCGGATACGGCAGGGGAATTGGCAGGCCGAGGGTGATGGCAAAACCGAGGTCTTCGGTGGCAAAGCCCAGGCGCAGGCGCCTGACTTCGCTCGGATGCTGGCCTTGGATGGGCACTTCGCCGCGCCGCATTCGTGCGCTGGTTTCTGGGCCAGCCCACCAGGTCGAATCCAGCCCGCCTTCACGGGCGAGGGCTTCGACCACACCGCCCTGTGCGGTTTCGGCCAGCAGGCGCAGCGCCTTGTACAGGTTGGATTTGCCGCTGCCGTTGGCACCGGTCACCAGGTTGAGTTGGCTCAGCGGCAGCACCAGGTGGTTGATCGAGCGGTAGTTGCCGATGGCAAGGGTAGTGAGCATGCAGTGCTTCCCAGCGTGGACCAGGCGACCGATTGTGGCCGAAGCGTGCCTGCCTTGTCAGCCATCCCTGCTGAGGCTGCTGCAAGTGAAGCAGGCGTGCGCACCGTCTATAGTGTGGGGCAAC
The DNA here is from genome assembly GCF_043103905.1 of Pseudomonas sp. yb_2. Taxonomy (NCBI): domain Bacteria; kingdom Pseudomonadati; phylum Pseudomonadota; class Gammaproteobacteria; order Pseudomonadales; family Pseudomonadaceae; genus Pseudomonas; species Pseudomonas sp. yb_2. Next base: position 52,280 of record NZ_JBICKH010000077.1, read on the forward strand.
CTCTCGCGCAAAGGATGCTCACATGGCCAGATCACCAATCATGACAGCCGTTGTCACCTCATTGGCGGTGGCCTTGGCCTCTGGTCCGGTGCTCGCCGACCCGGGTAATGGCAAAGGCCAGGGCCAAGGTCAGGGGCACGGCAAGGGCCAGGCGCCGCACGCCCAGGGCCAGGGCAATTCGGGCGGCCACAAGCAGAGCGCCGGCGGCAATGACTGGCACGGCGGCCCGTCCATCGACCGTGGCGATGTACTGGGCATCCTCGGTGGCCACCGCAGCTACTGGAGCCCGGGCCCGGCATTGCCTCCAGGCATTCAGAAGAACCTGGCCCGCGGCAAGCCCCTGCCACCTGGTATCGCCAAGAAGCTGGATGGTCGTCTGTTGGGGCAGCTGCCTCACTACGACGGGTATGAGTGGATGCAAGCGGGCGCAGACCTGATTCTGGTCGCCGTGGCGACCGGGATCATCTATGAGGTGTTGAACGGGGCATTCGACTAAGGCCGCAGGTGCGAGCAGTCCGCTCGGTCTCTGCAGGCGCTGGCGTGCCTGCGATGGGCTGCGCAGCAGCCCAACGGCCTATCAACGCTGCCGTAACACCGCGGCCAGCCCAAGGGTCAGCACCACAGCGCACAGCATGGCCAGCCCGATGGTCACGCCAACGCCCCACGTTTCCAGCAGCCCTGCCAATACCAGATAGAACGCAATCACCCCCACCGCGCCGATCGCATTCCCCCGCACCATCGCTGCCATCCCGGCTCGCCCGCCCTGCACATGGGCGAACACTACCAGCGGCCAGGCAATCACCGGAATCGGCGCCAGCATCCCGCTGGTCGCCGGGCCCAGCCAACTGGCCAGGCTGGTGGTGATCATCAGCAGGGAAGTGGCAGATACCATGCGCAACGGGATTTCCCAGTGCCGGTGCCGGGGGCGGGCCAAGGTATCAGGTTTGGGCTCGCGGCCGCTGGCGCGGATCAGCACGCCAATCAGCACCAACGCCACTGCAATCGACAGATACAGGCTGCCCCAGTGGGTGAAGGCATAGGCGGCCAGGCCATAGAACAGCAACGCCAGCAGTACGGCCACGGCGATGCCGAGTGTGCGTGTGGCCAGCAGGTAGACGGTGTAGGTGGCCTGCACCGCCGCCAGGCCGCCCAGTGCGCCGGGCAATGCGCCCAGGGCGAAGGCCGTGCCCTGTTCCAGGCACAGGAAGGTCATCACCAGCGCCGAGGTGATCGGCAGGCCGGACAGCAATCCGCCTAACAGGCCGCCCCAGCGCCGGGAGGCGAGGGAGATGGCCCACATCAGCAGGGGGGTGATGGTCAGTTTCAGGTAAAACAGGGTCATTGCGGGTGCATCCAGGCTTGATGAAGGTGCGCCCGCCTTCGACATTGGGTAGGGCGCGGGTGAATCAGCCGCGGCTGGCCTCCAAGGCCTGGGCCAGGTCGGCGATGATGTCGTCACTGTGTTCGATGCCGATCGACAGGCGCACCATGTCCCGTGGCACACCGGCCTTCTCCAGTTCGTCGTCGTTGAGCTGACGGTGGGTAGTGGAAGCGGGGTGACAGGCCAGTGACTTGGCGTCGCCGATGTTCACCAGGCGTACCACCAACTGCAACGCGTCGATGAAACGCGCGCCAGCCGCCTGGCCACCCTTGATGCCGAACGACAGGATCGATGCCGGCTTGCCGCCGGTGTAGCGCTGGGCCAGTGCATGTTCGGGGTGGTCGGGCAGCCCGGCGAACTTCACCCAGGCCACTTGCTCGTGGGCTTGCAGGTAATGGGCGACCTTTAGCGCGTTCTCGGTATGGCGCTCCATGCGCAGGGCCAGGGTTTCCAGGCCTTGCAGGATCAGGAAGGCGTTGAACGGCGACAGCGCGGCGCCGGTGTTGCGCAAGGGCACCACACGGCAGCGGCCGATGAAGGCGGCAGGCCCGAAAGCTTCGGTGTAGGTGACGCCGTGGTAGGACGGGTCGGGGGTGTTGAGCAGGGCGAAGCGTTCCTTGTTTTCGGCCCAGGGGAATTTGCCGGAGTCGATGACGATGCCGCCGATGCTGGTGCCGTGACCGCCGATGTACTTGGTCAGCGAGTGCACGACGATATCGGCGCCGTGCTCGAACGGTCGGCACAGCACCGGGGTGGCCACGGTATTGTCGACGATCAGCGGCACCCCGTGGCGGTGGGCGGCCTCGGCCAGCGCAGCGATATCAACGATATTGCCGGCGGGATTGCCGATGGACTCGCAGAATACCGCTTTGGTACGTGCGTCGATCAGCGCTTCGAGGGCGGCGATATCGTCATGGGCCGCGAAGCGGGTGTGGATTCCCATGCGTGGCAGGGTGTGCGCCAGCAGGTTGTAGGTGCCGCCGTAAAGCTTGGCCACCGAGACGATATTGTCGCCGGCTTCGGCGACGGTCTGGATGGCGTAGGTGATAGCCGCCATGCCCGAGGCTACGGCCAGCGCGCCAACCCCACCTTCCAGGGCGGCCATGCGCTGCTCGAGCACGTCGTTGGTGGGGTTCATGATGCGCGAATAGATGTTGCCGGCAACCTTCAGGTCAAACAGGTCGGCGCCGTGCTGGGTGTCGTCGAAGGCGAAGGAGGTGGTCTGGTAGATCGGTACGGCCACCGCCTTGGTGGTCGGGTCGGGGCTGAAGCCCGCATGGATGGCAAGCGTTTCCAGCTTCATGCAATCGTTCCTTGAGCGTGGGTGGAAGCGTTCGAGCATGCGGCGGCGAGCGGGCGTGGGTCAAGGGTGTCGCTCTGGCGGTTCATGGTTCGCGTGACAATTCGCTGATCGGCAGTTGATCCTGCTTCACGTCGGGTTCCTGAGGCGAGCTCACTCTGTTCGCCACCCCAAACGGTACATGCACCATCGGCAGGTTCCCCGCTGGCGATTGCAGGTGCGTGCGCTGGTCGTCAAAAAACACATGCGGCTTCAATATCGACAACACCCTGGGCTTATCCATGCCGCCTAGAAAAAAGCACTCATCCGGGGATACGCCCCAATCCTTCAAGGTTGTCACTACTCGCTCGTGCGAAGGCGCGTTGCGCGCCGTGACGATGGCAATGCGCAGAATCCGCTGGTACGTCGGGTCCTCGGCCAGCTTGCGGTCCTCCAGCATGCGTATCCGCGAAAGCTTGCGGTAAAGGTCTGCCAGTGGCCCCGGCGAATGCGGGGTGCCCTTGTGCATGCGCTCGTGTTCCTGAAAGTCGTCCAGGTTGTCGTTGCGCTTGTAAACACTCTCTGCCTCGTCGTCGGCAATCACGCCATCGAAGTCGAAGGCCACCCGCAGCTCAGTATCGATTTCATCATCGTAGATGCGCGTAGGCAGTACACGCCCGGCAGGGTAGTTGGCGTCGATGGCCTTTTGCACATCTTCCTCGTTGGCGCTGAGAAACAGCGAGGCATTGAACGCCGGGATGTATTCGTAGGGCGAGCGGCCCGACATGAATGCCGCGCGGGTGATGTCCAGCTGATAGTGGCTGATGGAGCGGAACACCCGCAGGCCGGTTTCCGGTGAGTTGCGCGAGAGCAGCACCACTTCCACCGGCAACTGGTCGGGGAACGCCTTGTTGATGCTCAGGAAGCGGCGAATGAACGGGAGCGCCACCCCCCTGGGGAACGGCTCGTCCAGGTTCTGTTCCTGGTGCTGGCGGTAAGCCTCGACACCTTGTGTCTGGTAGATGTCATCGGAAACGGAGAGGTCGAACAGCGCACTCGAGGCAACGCCGATGACCAGCTTTTCTTCAATGGGGTAAGGCATGCAGCGGCTCCTGCGAGTGGCATGAAGGCAAGTGTACGCGCACGTTGTGACGAAAGCCGTCAATTGCGCGACTGATCAGTGGATCCGGTAGTGTCATTTTGATAGCTTCTCGCCCCTTACCGCAGTATCCGGACAGTGATTGATGAACCAGCTACATGAACACGGCACCCTGACTCCGCTTGCCGAGGCGAATGGGAACACGATGCACGAAAGCCACCTTGAGGCAGACGCGTCGGCCCAGCAGGCCACCGAGCACGAAGCACTGCAGGCCAGTATCGAGGCGCTGAACAAAAAGCTCGTGGCAACTACCCTGGCCCGTGTGCAGAAGGAAGGGGCGATTCGCAAGCACCTTGAGCAGTGCCAGCAGCAACTGGCCGCCAGCAATCAGGCTCGGGAGGGGCTGTCCATCACGGTGACAACGGCGCTGAAGAAGCTCGCGCTGGCAGCAAGCACCCAGGCAGACCGTGTGGACAGTGTGGAGGCGCGCTTGACCGGCCTGGCTGAGCGCCAATGTAAATGCGTCGCGCAGTCAGCAGCCGGTTGGCCCGCGTACCTGGAACGTCATGGAGTGTCGTTGGTCGCCTTGGCCGTGGCTGTGTTTACGCTGGGGCTGCACCTGCTTGGGTAGTGCAACCTCAAGGCCGCACTGGGTTCAAGCGTTGAAGTGCCAAAGCTTGCGGGTTGGCGACGTTCTTCGGCACCCCGTCGAAAAACGCCAGCACATTGTCGAAGGCGTCACCGAAGTACAGCTCGTAGCCGCTCTTCTCCACATACCCCAGGTGGGGCGTACTGAGTACACGTGGGTGGCGCAGCAGTGGATGGGCCGGGTCGAGTAACGGCTCTTCCTCATAAACATCCACCGCCGCGTAGCCCGGCCGCCCGGCATCCAATGCCTGCAGTAATGCGCCTGGTGCGATCAGTTCCGCGCGGCTGACGTTCACCAGCAAGGCGTCGGGCTTCATGTGGGACAGGTCGTCGAAGGTCACCCCATGGCGTGTCTGATCCGAAAGGCGCAGGTTCAGGCTGACAATATCCGCCTCGGCAAAAAACGCCTCACGCGAGGCGGCAGCAGCGTGCCCATCGGCTTTGGCTGCGGCGCGGCTGTTGTCGCTGCCCCACACCAGCACGGGCATGTCGAAGGCCTGCGCATAACGCGCCAGGCGCTGGCCGATCTTGCCATAGCCCCAGATGCCCAGCGTCTGCCCGGCCAGCGCCTGGCCCAGGTTGACCTGCCATTGGCCTTGGCGGAAGGCATCGATGGCCGGCACCAATTGCCGGCGGGCATTGAGGATCAGCGCCCAGGCCAGTTCGGCAGGCGCTACCGGCGATCCGCGCCCCTCGGTCACGGCAATGCCGCGCGCGGTGCAGGCAGCCAGGTCAAGGTGGCTGGACACCTTGCCGGTCTGGCTGATCAGCTTGAGGTTGGGCAGGCGGTCGAGCAAGGCGGCGTCGATGCGTGTGCGTTCGCGGGTGAGTACCAGGGCATCGGCATCGGCAAAACTTGCGGCAAGTTGTTCCAGCGTGGCAGGCGGGAGCTCATGAAGGACGCTGACAGCATGCCCGCTCAGCTTGCCGAAGCAATCGAGGGTACGGATTACATTTTGGTAGTCGTCGGGAATGACAATGCGCATGGTGGTCTGGCCCGGGCGGTACAGTGAAGCGTCGAAGATAACCTAACGGGGGGAATCGGTGTCAGATCAGGCTGCAGTCGCTGCACATCAGCACCGGCTCTGCCGCCCAGTGATGCAACCGCCATGCGTTGGCGGCCCTGTCGCGACACGAGGCCGCCCCTACTGGCCACCAGATAGCTGCTCCACCAGAAAATCCACAAACACCCGCACCCGTGCCGGCATCGCCGGGCCGCCGACGAACACCGCATGAATCGGTTCCCGATCACCCGGGTTGTAAGCCTCCAGCAACGGCACCAGTTGCCCGTTGGCCAGGTCATCGGCCACGGTAAAGGTGCCGATACGCGCCACGCCGGCGCCCAGCCTGGCCAGCTGCGCCAGCGCCTCACCACTGCTGCATTCGATATTCCCTTTCACCTTCAGTGAGAATGTATGCCCGTCGCGGTGAAACGGCCAGTCAGGCATCGCGCGGCGGAAGTTGAAGCGCAGGCAGTTGTGCCTGGCAAGGTCTTCAGGTTCAAGCGGGGTACCGTAGCGTTGCAGGTATTCTGGCGAGGCCACCACTACCTGGCCGGTCTCGCCAATGGCGCGCGCGCTCAACGAGCTGTCCGGCAGGTGACCGAAGCGCAGCGCCACGTCGGCCTGGCCGCCGAGTATATCGGCCACCTCGTCGCTGAGGGTCAGGTCAACCAGCACTTGCGGGTAGCGTGCACTGAAGGCCGCCAGCAGCGGCACTACGGTCAACCGGGCATGGCCCAGCGCAGCGCTGACCCGCAAGCGCCCGCGTGGCACGCCTTGGTCAGTGATGGCTTCTTCCACTTCGAGCATGTCCGCCAGCACCCGCCGTGCGCCGCGCAGGTAGGCCTCTCCCTCGGGGGTGAGGGTGAGCGCCCGGGTCGTACGCAGCAGCAGGCGGGTACCCAAGCGCTGTTCGGTGCGGGCGAGAATGCGGCTGACCGCCGAGGGCGTCAGGCCTAGCGCTCGGGCGGCAGCAGACAGGCTGCCCGCTTGCGCCACCTTGGCAAAAATCTCCATCTCGCCGGATCTGCCACTGAAGTCCATTTGTGCCTCTCAAGCAAAGGTGGTTCGCAAAAATGCAGTCTAGTGCGCGTTTTAAACGGATCGTAGCATTTGCGGCATAGATAAGGAGCTTGCCATGCGTATCAATCCACCGCTTGTCGCACTCGCCATCGGTGCCTTCGGCATCGGCGTTACAGAGTTTGCCCCCATGGGCATGTTGCCCAGTATCGCTACCGACCTCGGTGTTTCCATTCCTGCTGCGGGGCTGCTGGTCAGTGCCTATGCCATCGGCGTGCTGATCGGCGCGCCGCTGATGACCCTGGCCACGGTGAAGATCCCGCGCCGTTACCTGTTGATCGGGCTGATGGCCATTTTCACCTTGGGCAACCTGATGTCGGCCCTGGCCAGCGACTACGCCAGCCTGCTGGTGGCCCGCGTGGTCACTTCACTCAACCACGGCGCCTTCTTTGGCATCGGCTCGATCGTCGCGGCCAGTGTGGTGCCGCCCGAGAAGCGCGCCGGGGCCGTGGCTGCAATGTTCATGGGTTTGACCCTGGCCACCATCGGCGGCGTGCCGTTGGCGACCTGGTTGGGTGAAATGCTGGGTTGGCGCACGGCGTTCTGGGGTATTGCCAGGCTTGGCCTGGTGGCGATGACCACACTCTGGTACGCACTGCCCAATGTTGCGTCGCCCAAGGGCGAGGGTGCCATGGCCGAGATCCGTGTGCTGGGCCGCAGGCCGGTACTGGCGGCCCTGTTGCTGACCGTGGTGGGCTCCAGCGCCATGTTCACGGTGTTCACCTACATTGCGCCGATCCTGCAGCATGAAGCGGCGGCGTCCACCCCCTTCGTGACGGCCATGCTGGTGCTGTTCGGTGTCGGCCTGACCTTGGGCAACGTGTGGGGCGGCAAGGCGGCGGACCGCTCGATTGATCGCACCCTGCTCCTGTCACTGGCTGGGCTGATTGCCGTGCTGCTGGTGTTTCCGCTGGTACTGGACTGGCCGCTGCCGACCGCCCTGGCGATCCTGGTCTGGGGTGCGGCCAGCTTTGCCTTGGTGCCGCCGCTGCAAATGCGGGTCATGGAAGCGGCCAAGGATGCGCCCAACCTGGCCTCGGCGGTGAACATTGGCGCGTTCAACCTGGGCAATGCGATCGGTGCGGCGCTGGGTGGCGCGGTGATCAACGCGGGGCTGGGCTACCCGGCGATTTCCCTGGCGGGGGCTGCGATGGCGACGCTGGGGCTGGTACTGGTGCTGCTGTTTGCCTGGCGTGGGCGAGGGGGGCTAGCCGGGCGGCAGGTTGCGGTGTAACAGGTCGGAACCTTGGGGCGCCTTGCGCCCCTCGATACACTACCTTGCGGGTACTACGGGGTACCGTTTCGGCCATGCAAGTGATAGGCAGGGCGCTCGCTCAGGCGCTCGTAGTAATCGCGCACCGCGGGCAGGTGCGGGTGCTCGAACGGCGTTTCGAACCAGCGGTTGACCGACAGGCCGATCGGGATGTCGGCCAGGGTGAACTGGCTGCCGGCCACATAGGCACCGGTGCTGGCCAGCTGGCGGTCGAGGATGCGCATGTAGCGTGACCACTCGGCACAACCGGCAGCCAGTGCTTGCGGGTCCTGGTGAGCGGGCGAATGCCTGACCAGCGACATGAACGCGTAGCTCCAAGAGCGGTTCAGGTCCGAGGCCTGCCAGTCGATCCACTGGTCGATCCGCGCCCGCGCCTGGGCCTCGCCGGGATAGAACGCGGTGGCGCCGTAGCGGCTGGCCAGGTAACGGATGATGCTATTGGATTCCCACAAGGTGAAGTCGCCGTCCTGGATCACCGGAATCATGGCGTTGGGGTTCAGCGCGAGGAACTCGGTGCTGTCAGTGGCCTTGAAGCCAGAACCCCAGTCTTCGCGCTCGAACGCGATCTCGAATTCGGCGCAGGCCCACAGGACTTTTCGCACATTGATGGAAGAGGCTCTTCCCAGTATCCGCAGCATGGTGTTCGTCCTTGTGTGGGGGAGGTTGATCGTCCGCCACTCCCGGGGGCGGGTCAAGGGGCTGAGCGGTGGCTCGGCGCTCCCTGTGCAGGGTTCTTGTAGTCCATTTCCTAAAGTGACCCTTTCCACCCCTTTGTCATTGTAATGGGGTAGGCAGCGGCCTAGCCTCGGCAAGCGCCTAACCTTGAGGAATGGACATGGACAGCGAAACCCCGAAAAACAGCAGCAAGCCCTATGTCGTGCAAGCCGCGAGCCGCTTTGGCAACAGCGATGCCGAACTGGTGCAAATGAAACCGCAACTGCCAATACGCACCGCACTGATGGAAGCTTCGGGCATCATGGGCTGCATCACCGAGATCACCCGCAAGGCCATCGACAGGCCTGAAGACCGCCAGGTGATGATGAAGGCCACGTACTACCTGGCCGGGATGGCCAAGTCACTGATCGACGGCCAGCTGCTGCAGATACGTCAGGCGCGCGAAGGCGGGGGCGAAGCCTAGCCAGGCTTGCCTGGGGGGCGCGAACTTGGCACCCTTGGGCGGTTTTTATCGTCTGTAACACGACAGAAGGAAGCATGCATTGAGCTGGGACAAGGTGGGGAAGCTTCTCGTCGCCGTGCTGATCGGCCTGATGGTCCTGTTGGCCGCCTACGCGTTGCTCAGGGGCAATCCGCGCCTTGAGGCGTCACTGACCTATGCCTACCTCACTTACCCCAGCCAGTTCAGCGAGCGGATCAGCAAGGCCAGCGAGCAGCTCAAGTACGAGCAGTTGCAGGGGCGAATCAACGGTATCGTTCAAGGCCAGCTGGCCCATGATCAGGTCGAGCGGCTCATCGAAATGGCGCAGGCTCCTTATGCCCAGCTGTTCGCCAAGCCTTTCGAGGCCGGGCTGGTGGACCACCGTACCGGCCTGCTGATCGAACTGCACAACAGTGGTGATGCGCAGGTCCGGCAGGTGAAAATCCGCCTGCCAGCCAAGGGCCTGGTGCAGGTGCGCGATGCTGCCGGCAACGACACGCTGCTGGAAACCGCCATCGCCCAGGTTGATATCCCTGCCATCGAGCCAGGTGGCACCTGCAAGGTGTGGGTGTATTTCGATGCCGACTACTCGCAGATCCGCCATGGCGGGGTCAGTATCAGCCACGCTGACGGTGAGGCCCATGTGCAGGTGTACCGCGAGGTCATCGGTTTTCCGGCCATGGTAGCCCGTTACAGCCGTGAGCTGATGATACTGCTTGGCATACTGGCGGCCAGTGTACTGGCCTTGGCCTATGCCTGCCTGGCACGTCGTGCGCCGCGGTAAAACAGCCTGCAGAAAGGTGCGTGCATTCGTTCTGCAATCAAGGGTCATTTGCGCAAAACTCAACACGCCCCCGCAGACGACGCTCTATAGTGCTCGGCATGACGAAACCCCTGCCGAGCCTGCCTGATGATCCCTTCTCTGGACGCCATTTTTTCTCGCCTGCGCCTTCGCCAGTTGCGTTTGCTGATCGAGCTGGACCGCTGTGGCTCGCTGCACAAGGCAGCTGAAGCCATGGCCATTTCCCAGCCCGGTGCCACCAAGGCCCTGCGCGAGGTCGAGGAGGTGCTGGGCGTACCGTTGTTCCAGCGAATGCCCAGCGGCCTGGTTGCCAACGACGTGGGCCGCTGCGTGGTGCGCTACGCGCGGCTGATCCACAGCGACCTGGGGCATCTGCGCGAAGAGGTGTTGGGCATCGTCCAAGGCCAGGGCGGGCGGCTGGCGGTGGGCAGTATCATGGGGGCTATGCCCACACTGGTCAGCGCCCTCGGGCGCTTGCGCCGCAAACAGCCGCAGCTGGCAGTGGAAATCGCCGAGAATACCAGCGCCAACCTGCTCGCCCAGCTGGACGAAGGGCGCCTGGACCTGGCCATCTGCCGGCCAGGGCTGGGCCGTAACGCGGCGGAATATGGCTTTGTCGAACTGGCCCAGGAGCCGTTGGCGGTGGTCGCGCATCCGCAGCATCCGCTGGCCGGGGCGGCGGCACTCAAGATCAGCGACCTTAGCCATTATCGCTGGGTGGTTTATCCGGCCAACATGCCCATGCGCCAAGCGCTGGAACGCGAGTTGAGCGAGGCGGGGGTGGAGGTGTCACGGTATCCACTGGAGACCTTTTCCACCTTCGCCACCTTCATGCTGCTTGAAGATGACCCGACGTTGGTGGCAGTCATTCCCCGTGCGGTGGCGGCCTTTGCCGAGCAGCGCGGGTTGCTGGTGTCGCTGGCGGTGCCGCTCCGGGCGCTGAGCGAGCCGTTCGGCATCGTGCACCGGGTCGCGGCGCCGTTATCGCCTGCGGCACGATTGCTGGTGGAGGAACTGACGGCGGGTGAAGTGTGACGGTCCCCATTGATTTCCAGTCCGTTGCCGAAGCGCTGGTAGGGATAAGCGGCGGTTATCGGTGGATCAGTTCTTTTCATTATCGGTGGCCCTGTCCCGTCCTCTAGATTGCCCCGGCAGCGCCTGTCAGTCACCCCTGTCACCCTGATTGCATCAAGGAGCAAACCAATGGATCTAGGCATCACCGGCCGCTGGGCCATCGTCTGCGCGGCCAGCCAAGGCCTTGGCAAAGGCTGCGCCGAAGCGCTGGGCAAAGAAGGCGTCAACCTGGTCATCAATGCCCGTACCCAAGCCACTCTGGAGCAGACCGCCAGCGAGTTGCGCAGGGCCTGCCCGGGAATCGAGGTCCATACCGTGGCAGGCGATGTTGCCGATCCCAAGGTGCGCCAGGCGCTGTTGGCGGCCTGCCCGCAGGTCGACATTCTGGTCAACAACGCCGGTGGCCCGCCACCGGGGGACTTCCGTGATTGGGGGCGTGATGACTGGCTGAAGGCGCTGGACGCCAACATGCTCACGCCCATCGAGCTGATCAAGGCGGTGGTAGATGGCATGGCCGAGCGTGGTTTTGGCCGGGTGGTGAATATCACCTCCGGCGCGGTGAAGGCACCGATCGACATGCTGGGTTTATCCAACGGTGCCCGCAGTGGTCTGACCGGATTCATTGCCGGCCTGGCCCGGCAGCAGCGTCTGGCGGGCTGCAATGTGACACTCAACAACCTGTTGCCTGGGGCGTTCGACACGGCGCGCCTGCAAAAGACCTTGAAGGCTGCGGGTGGTGATGTGGAAGTCACTGCCCAGGCGCGGCGCAAGGCAATTCCGGCGTCGCGTTTTGGCGATGCCGCAGAGTTTGGCGCGTATTGCGCATTTCTGTGCAGCGCGCATGCCGGGTACATCACCGGGCAGAACCTGCTGATCGATGGCGGGGCGTACCCCGGAACCTACTGACGCCGTTGGCGCTATTGCTTGCAGCCGCCTTCGCCCTCATGCAGCGCCAGGCTCTGGCGCAATTGTTCAATCATGGCCGCGCGCAGCGCTTGCGGCGCCTGGATGCGGATCGACCCCGCCTGGGACAGCAGCCAGCCCATCAGCGCGCGGTTGTCGTCGACGGTGGCCACCAGCGCGGCGCCGCCACTAGCCTGCGGCGTCAGTTGCATATCGACGGACAGGGGGGATTGCTCCAGGCGGCGGGCCAGCGCGTCATCGACCCAGGCATAAAGTACGACGTGTGTCGGTGGGGTAAGTGCGTCGGGTTGCAGCTGCTGCGCTTCGCCCAGGCTCAAGCCCGGTTGCCAGTACCAGCCATAAGGCATGCCTTTACTGTTGCACTGAAGCGGGAACAGTGCGGCGAGCTCGACCAGGTCGCGCTCGACGGTGCGTTTGCTGGTGGTATGGCCCACGGTTGTCAGGGCAGCCTGCAACTGGGTGGAGCTCATTCCCGGGTGGCGGCCGGGCAGCAACTTGAGCAGTTGCCACTGGCGGGCGATGGTGTGGCGGGTCGGGTGGCTGGGCAAAGGGCTCGTCCTTGAGGGCAGGCACGAAGCCCGTCCGGATAGTGGCGTTTAGCTATTGCTCAGCATACCTTTTCCCGGAATGGGATCCAAGTTCTCGCACGCGCCCTTGGCTCGAGGCGTGGACGAGGCCTTTGTGGGAGATCGCCCAGCCCCTTTGACTGCGCCGTCGCGCAGAGAACTCAGCGTGCAAGCGGTCAGCGTACCCGGACAAAAAGGGCTGCCTTGCAGGTGTATTACGTGCGACTCCGAACGCTTGCGGCCTGTTCAGCCATAGGTTGAAACCTGACAGGGGTGTAATTGAAGTCTTTGGTTTTATAGATGTTTTTTTGCAAGATTTTGATTTTTGTGTATTGTTTGTCTTGTTGTGGCTTGGGTATCGTGCTGACGGTTCCGCTATACGCTTTTACGATTGTTCGGGTTATATCTGAAAAACGTTGGCCAAACGACAGTTGCCCGTTTGGTCCAGGTGCTCCAGAGTGACAAGCGATAATGTGTATTTTTTCGTAGCGCTCAAAGCTGATTTTTCGGGTGGATAGGTGTTCGTAAAGTGCATCTGCATCCATTCCGGCGACCTTGGAATTTTCTCCGTGTGCATAGATATTGAGCGTTTTCTTTTGCCAGAATCGTTTTCTGGATGTAAATACCCCCAAATTGTTCTCCCTCAGCAGAACCTTGCCTTGCATATGCCCCGTCGGATCAGAGGCATTTACAGGGTCCCCCGCCAGGTAAGCGTAGCAGTTGATACCACCAGCTCCGAATGGGCTCACTGAATCAGGGTTTGCGAATCTCATCAGCATTGGGTTGTAGCCGCGATAGCCGTTACCTAATAAGTAATATGAGGTAACAGGGTCGCAGTACTCTCCCTTGAACCCCGCAAGCATGCCCCCAGCCGCCTGAAAATATCCCCATGGACTGAAAACTACTCGTGCCGTGCTTTTGATGGTCAATAGCATCAAGGTCGAGCCTTTCACGTCACAGGCTAGCAATTCTGTACGTTCGTTGCCCGATTGTTTATGTACAAAGAATAGAGCGTGAAGGTTAGCTCGCAGAATCGAAGATGCACCGTTGTCTTGCAGGGTAGTGGTGATCTCATCATTGCTATATAGATATAACATTTCAGCGCTCCATTCCTTTGTTTTCTGGTTAATGATGGAGTTATTTATCTGATTCGAGCGTCATGCGCTACTGGTAAAAAAGCCAGGTGTTATTTCACCTTGCCATTGCGCCCCGCGGGGCGCTCCGGGGTGCATGGCTGGAAATGATGAAGTGCGGCGGGGAACCTTCGATATGAAGTAAGGGGAACAAACGAGGCGGACAGCGGCGCCCTTACAGGAAGGTGTGGCCCCAAACAGATGTGGAGCGGCTTTACATCCCACTCCGCCGCACATGCTTCACCAACACCTTCTCCAACAACTCCCACATCGCCGGGTCCGTACTGAACGCCACGTTGAACCGCATCCACCCGGTCGCCTTGGCGTCGACCATGAACAACTGCCCTGGGCCTAGCATGATGCCTTTCTCCAGCGCATCGTCCAGCAACGCGGCACTGTCGGGAATCGCCGGATGGCGGGTCCAGATGTACATGCCTTCATCCGATTCGGTGAACAATTCAAAGCCCAGTCGATGCAGATGCCGGCCAACTTCCTGATGCGCCTCGGCCAGGCGCTGGCGCAGGCGCTTGAGGTGCTTGCGCCAGCGCCCGTCGATGATCGCCGCATACACCACGCGCTCCATCACCTGCGAGGTGGTCAGGCCTGAGCGCATCTTCAGGTGCAGCAGTTTTTGCATCAGTTCGGGGTTGGCCAGCATGTAGCCGACCCGCACGTTGGGTGAAATGCTCTTGGAATAGCTGCCCACGTACACCACCTGCTGCAGATGGTCGAGGCTGGCCAGGCATGGCTGCGGCTCGGCGACCATGTCGGCGTACAGGTTGTTCTCCACCAGTCGGAAGCCATGCTGGCTGGCAAGCTGCAGCAGGCGGTGCAACTGCGGCAGCGGGGTGCGCGAGCACGTCGGGCTGTGCAGGTGCGGCTGGGTGAAGAACGCCGTCGGGCGGTGGTGGCTGAGCAGTTGCTCCAGCTGGTTCAGGTCGTAGCCGGCCGGTGTACGTGGCACGCCTACCAGGGTTGCGCCTTGGGTGCGCAGGATGCTCATGAGGTTCGGGTAGCCGGGGTCGTCCACCAGCACCACATCGCCTGGGCGCACCAGTGTGCGTGCGGCCAGGTCCAGGGCCTGGCTGGCGCCGTGGGTGAGCATCAGCTGTGCCGGGTTGGCGACGATCGACAGCTCTTGTTGCAGGTTCTGTGCGGTCAGTGCACGCAGCTCCATCAGGCCCATGGGGTCGCCGTACCCCGACAGCTCCAGCGGGCTGCCGGCCACCTGGCGCAGACCGCGGCGCAGGCCGTCTTCGTACATCCAGTCGTTGGGCAGCCAGCCGCACCCCGGTTTGTACGGCAACTGGCGGATTTCGAAAATCTGCTGCAGGTACCACTCGGAGTTGAACGTTGGTCGACTGGTGTCGGCCTCGGTGTTGTGCTGCTCCAGCAGTTCGCCCGCCGCACGGTTGACGAAGAACCCCGCATTGCCACGGCTCACCAGCAGCCCTTGGGCGACCAGGCGGTCGTAGGCCTCTACCACGGTGAAGGTACTCACCGAATAGCTTGCGGCAAAGGCGCGAATCGACGGGACCTTGGCGCCTGGCTTGAGGGTTTGGTTGTCGATCAGCTCGCGCAGCCCATCGATGATCTGGTTGACCAGCGGGGTAGAGGAGTCTGGATGTAATTCGAACATTCGGGGCCTTCAGGGTGCGTATCGCCTGGCGTCTGCAGGGTGTACTGCATGGGCGACCTATACAGTGCAGTGCGAGATTCATGCCACTGTGCATGGCTCTCTGCGTCGGACATTTTTACATTAGGTGTCGGATATCGCCACATAAAGCATGTTCAGTTCGCCTCAGGCAGTCGCCCTGGGGCGCGTCAGCAGGCCGCCATGGAAGGCCTGCGTGTGTAATTCACACCATCCTGCCCGCATTAGCACTGATGTACAGGTGAAATCGCCAGCCATCGGGGTTTCACAGTTTTCCTTGGATAAAAAGAAGCACGGGGTACACAACTGATGGACGCAACATCCACAACCACCACCGCGAAAAGCGGGCACGAGAGCAAGCTCAGTGCCTCGCTGAAGTCGCGCCACCTGACGATGATGTCGATCGCCGGGGTTATCGGCGGCGCCTTGTTCGTCGGTTCCGGCAGCGTGATCCACAGCGCCGGCCCAGCCGCTGTCCTGGCCTACCTGGCAGGCGGCATCCTGGTGGTACTGATCATGCGCATGCTGGGTGAAATGGCGACTTCCTCGCCTGACACCGGCTCGTTCTCGACCTACGCCGACCGCGCCATTGGCCGTTGGGCCGGTTTTACCATCGGCTGGCTGTACTGGTGGTACTGGGTCATCCTCATGGCCTGGGAAGCCTATGTGGCGGGCAAGATCCTGCATGGCTTCTTCCCCGACGTCAGCGTCAACGTGTTCGTGCTGGCCACAACCCTGTTGCTGATCACCGTCAACTTCTTCAACGTCAAGCACTACGGTGAGTTCGAGTTCTGGTTCGCCTTGATCAAGGTGATTGCGATCGTCTGCTTCCTGATCGTGTGTACGGCTGCCGTGATGAACATCTGGCAGTTCGGTGAAGTGCGTGGCATCAGCCACCTCACCGCCGAAGGCTTCATGCCCAATGGCATCACCACTGTGATCGGTGCCTTGCTCGGGGTGATGTTCGCCTTCCTCGGCGCCGAAATCGTTACCATCGCGGCCTCCGAAGCCAAGGACCCGGCTGCGCAGATCGTCAAGGCGACCAACTCGGTGGTCTGGCGTGTGTGCCTGTTCTACGTCGGCTCGATCTTCCTGATCGTCTGCCTGGTACCGTGGAACGACCCGCACCTGGGTGTTTCTGGCTATGGCGCTTATCGCCGTACCCTGGAGCTGCTGGGCGTGCCGTATGCCGAGCTGTTGATGAACTTCGTGGTGCTGACTTCCGTGAGCAGCTGCCTGATCTCCGGCCACTACACCGCTTCGCGCATGCTGTTCTCCCTGGCCCAGCGTGGCGACGCGCCGTCGTTCTTCAAGATCACCCGCGCCGGTACTGGTGTACCGGTGTACGCGATCATGGGTTCGTGCGCCGTGGCCGTGGTGTGTGCATTGATCAACTTCAGCGAGACCCTGCGCCCGAAAGACGTGCTGGACACCCTGATGAACACCACCGGCATGATCGCCCTGCTGGTGTACCTGGTTATCGCCTTCTCGCAGCTGCGCATGCGCCGCAAGCTGATTGCCGAGGGCAAGGAGGTACGCCTGAAGATGTGGCTGTTCCCGTGGCTGACCTACCTGGTGATCGCGTTCATCGTGGCAGCCCTGGTCACCATGGCCTTCATGCCTGACTACCAGATCCTGGTCATTTCCACCGGTATCGCTGCGGCGGTCGTGGTGGCGATGGGTGTGGTGCACCAGATCCGCTCTGGTAGCAAGCAGCACTAAGCGTCACTCGCGTCTGGAAACGGCCGGCTCCCTTGGGGACCCGGCCGTTTCGCGTTGTTGGGCCTGGGCTTTTTCTGCGGGCATGTGGAAACGCTGGTTCATCCACGGTGAACCGAGCAGGGCGGCCGCAGCGATCAGGGCCAGGATGGCGAGGGCGATGTAGGTCTTCAAGGGCGTGCGCATGCAAGGACTGACTTCAAGCAGAGGTGATCAGTTCCGGCGTAATCCGTTCGCAACCGTCCCGCCGGGCGACAGATGGCATATGCTAGGCACATTGCCCGCCCAAAGGAGCCGCACATGGCCTGGTCCGCCAACCAGTATTCCCTGTTCGAAGACGAACGCACACGCGCCGTACGCGACCTGATTGCCGCCATCCCGCCACGGCCGGTGCGCCACGCCACCGACCTGGGGTGCGGCCCCGGCAACTCGACCGAAGTGCTGCTGCAGCGTTACCCCGATGCCCAGGTGACGGCACTGGACAGCGACCCGGACATGATCGACAAGGCCCGTGAGCGCAAGCGGCTGTGCATCCCGCGTGTGCGCACGGTCATTGCCGACATTGCCGGCTGGACTGCCCCCGAGCCGCAGGACCTGATCCTGGCCAATGCCTCGCTGCAATGGGTACCTGACCACGCCTTGCTGTATCCGCACCTGGTGCGCCAGCTCAGCGAAGGCGCCAGCCTGGCCGTGCAGACCCCGGACAACCTTGACGAACCGGCCCACCGGCAGTTGCGCGAGATCGCAAGCCAAGGCCCCTGGGCGGCGAAGTTCGCCGACTTGCAGCTGCCGCCACGGCACAACGCGGCGTTCTACTACGATTTGCTCAGCCCGCTGTGCGCACGGGTGGACGTGTGGCGCACCACCTATCATCACCCGTTGGTGGGGGGCGCCGAAGCGGTAGTGGAATGGTTCAAGGGCTCGGCGTTGCGGCCTTATCTGGCCAGGCTTGATGAGCAGGAGCAGGCCGACTTCCTGCAGATGTACCTGCAGGCCATGCAGCGCGATTATCCGCCAGCCTCTGATGGCAAGGTCCTGTTGCCCTTCCCGCGGTTGTTCGTGATCGCTACCCGCTAGGGCGGCGCCAGCGCCAGGCCACGTAGCTGTAGATGCCGAGGTTCAGCGCCAGCACGAGGGTGCCCAGCAGCAGCTGGATCTGCGGGGTCAGGCCGGCGGGGTAGATCAGTGGCCAGACGTAGTGCTCGACGAAGCTGCCCTGGTAACCTGCGTCACCGGCGGCATTGCGCATGCGGTTTTCCCAGGTGGTGAGCGGGCAGCCCAGGTGCAGGCACTCCACCGTCAGGCCCCAGGCCAGGACCGGCAAGTGCAGCAACAGGGCAGGGCGCCAGCGCAGCACCAGCAGCCCGCCGAACAGCACCAGCAGGATGAAGGCCAGGTGCAGCAGCACCAGGGTGTCGGCGGCAAGGCGGTAGAGCATGGGTTGGGTGCCCGGGGATTGGGGTTATCCCAGCATAGTCGGGTTGCCTGATCTGGCCTACACCCCTTCCTCGACCATCTGCAGGAAAGTCGCCACCACCCGGCGCGTACGCTGCTCGCTCAGGCACACCAGGGTCTCGGTCAAATGCCGCTGGCAATCGACGATCGGCAATGCACACACCCGCGCATCGGCACCGAACTCCGCCGCCGACACCACGCCCACGCCAATGCCTACCACCACCGCTTCACGCGCCGCTTCCCGGCCCTCCACCTGGATCGCTGCGCGTATCCGCAGGCCGGCACGTTGCATCTCTTCTTCCAGCGTTTGTCGCGTCACCGAGCCGGGCTCGCGCAGCACCAGTGGCGTGTCGTCCAGGTCGGCCAGGCTGATCGAGCCACGGCTGGCCCATGGGTGGTTGTGGGAAACGAACGCCACCATCGGGTCACGACGCAGCGGCAGGCAATGCAGGCGCTCATCGTCGACATCGCGCCCCAGCAGGGCCAGGTCGGCCTGATAGCTGAACAGCCGCGCCAGCGATTCGTCGGTATTGCCGGTTTCGATCTTCACCTGGATGCCTGGATAGCGCTGGCAGAAGCGGGCGATCTGCGGCAGCACGTGCACCGGCGCATCCACTGCCAGCACCAGGCTGCCGGTCTGCAGCGCACGCGAGTCGTGCAGCAGTTCCTGGGCTTCGGCCTCGCAGGCGAACAGGCGCTGGCTGATGCCCAGCAGCCGCTCGCCAAGGTCGGTGAGCTGCACCGAGCGTTTGTTGCGGTGGAACAGCAATACGCCGAAGCGCTCCTCCAGTTTGCGTACCTGGTCGGACACCGCAGGCTGGGTAAGAAACAGCCTTTCAGCGGCGCGGGTAAAGCTGCCGTGCACGGCCACCGCGTGGAAAGCCTTGAGTTGAGCGTGGGAAACCGACATGACGACCTCAGTAACAAGCTGGGCTTATGTGTGTAATACGATAAATCGATTTTATTTATCTTACAGCAACTGTTTCCATGGATTTCAGCCCGACGCTGGCACCACGAATGCCGCCAGGGCCATGGCGCTCACACGGCGCCACCTGACCCGATGACAGCCTCGTCATCGCTGTGCGTAACACAAGAACAAGACAGGCGTTTCTTCACATTCTGCCGGCACACTTGAGCAAGAGGTCAGACTTACATGAATCAATCCCTAGCCGCGTTCAAACGCTGGCGCATTCAGATTTTCGCCATCACCTGGCTGGCTTACGCCGCCTTCTACTTCACCCGCAAAGCCTTCTCGGTGGCCAAACTGGGCATCGCCGAAGACCCAGGCTTCATGCTCGACAAGGCCGCCATGGCCAACCTGGATGCCATCTACCTGGCCGCCTATGCCGTGGGCCAATTCACCTGGGGCATGCTTGCCGACCGCTTCGGCCCGCGCGTGGTGGTGCTGGGCGGGTTGCTGATTTCTGCGGCGGCGGCAGTCGTGATGGGCAGTTACGCAACCTTCCCGATCTTCGCCACCTGCATGCTGGTACAGGGCCTGGCGCAATCCACCGGCTGGGCCGGCTTGTGCAAGAACATCGGCAGCTTCTTCCCGGCTTCGCAGCGCGGGCGGGTGCTGGGCCTGTGGAGTTCCTGCTATGCCTTCGGCGGCCTGGTGGCCTCGCCGTTCGCGGGCTGGTGGGCCTACACCCTGGTGGGCACCTGGCACGCGGCGTTCTTCTCCAGCGCGGTCGTGGTGGCGCTGGTGGCGGTGCTGTTCTTCTTCCTGCAGCGCAACAAACCCGAGGACGTCGGCTTGCCGGCGGTTGAGCCCGAGCCGCAAAGCATGGCCCCGGCCGACAACCTGTGCAGCGTGTGGGCACCCCTGAGGGAGATCCTGCGCAACCGCACGGTGTTGACCCTGGGCCTTGCGTACTTCCTGCTGAAGCCGGCGCGCTACGCCATCTTGCTGTGGGGCCCTGTGATCGTCTTCGAGCAGATGCCCTCGGTGGGCAAAGTGGGCGCGGCAATCATCCCGACTGCTTTCGAACTGGCCGGGCTGCTTGGCCCGATCATGATCGGCCTGGCCTCGGACAAACTGTTTGGCGCCCGGCGCATGCCGGCCTGCGTGATCAGCCTGGTGCTGCTGACCGTGACATTGGCGGCGTTCATGGCGGCCATGAACACCGGCAGCGTGCTGCTGGTGGTGGCCTTGCTGTTCGTCATGGGCCTGACCCTGTACGGGCCGGACTCGATGATCAGCGGCGCTGCAGCCATCGACTTCGGCACCGCCAAGGCCGGCGCCACCGCAGCAGGTTTTGTCAACGGCTGTGGCTCGGTGGGCGCGGTGCTGGGTGGGCTGCTGCCGGGTTACTTCGACGGCGTCACGGTATTCATCGTGTTCGCGGGCTGTGCGCTGTTCTCGGCGCTGGTGTTGCTGCCGCACTGGAACAGCCGCCCGGCCAGCAGCGCGCAAGGCACCGACGTGGCACCGAACACCAGCATGGCAATCAAGCCACTGCGTACTTAAAGGAAAGCGAGCGAATGAGACCCTTCTGGCTGCAACAGGCCCTGGATTCGGCGCAGGAGGCGGTATGCCCGCCGCTGCAAGGCGATACCCGTTGCGATGTGTGCATTGTCGGCGGTGGGTACACCGGCCTGTGGACGGCGCTGATGCTCAAGGAAGCGGTACCGGCCCTGGATGTGGTGCTGATCGAGGCCGACATCTGTGGTGCCGGAGCCAGCGGCCGCAATGGGGGCTGTGCGTTGTCCTGGTCGGCCAAGTACTTCACCCTCGAACGCCTGTTCGGGGGGGAGGAGGCGGTGCGGCTGGTGCGCGAGTCGGAGCGCAGCATCACAGACATCGGTGTGTTCTGCGCGGCCAATGGCATCGACTGCGACTTCCGCCTGGACGGCACGCTGTACACGGCCACCAACGCAGCCCAGGTCGGTGCCACCGACGCGGTGATCGCCGCGCTGGAGCGCAAGGGCATCAACTCGTTCCGCCGCTTGCCGCTGGAGCAGGTGCAGCGCCTGGCCGGTTCGGCACGGCACCTGGAGGGTTGGTTCTCGCCGGCCGCCGCCACCGTGCAGCCGGGCAAACTGGTGCGCGGCCTGCGCCGGGTGGCCTTGCAGCGCGGCGTGCGCCTCTACGAAGGCACCGCCATGACCGGCCTGGAGCACGGCGCCCCGGTGCAGGTACGCACGGCCCACGGCACACTGCGCGCCGACCGTGTAGTGCTGGGCCTCAATGCCTGGATGGCGCGCGTCTTCCCGCAGTTCGAGCGCAGTGTGGCGATCGTTTCCAGCGACATGGTCATTACCGAACCGTGCCCCGAGCTGCTGCGCCAGATCGGCCTGGACAGCGGGATCAGCGTGCTCGACTCGCGTATTTTCGTGCACTACTACCACAACACCTCCGATGGCCGGCTGATGCTCGGCAAGGGCGGCAACACGTTTGCCTATGGCGGGCGCATGTTGCCGGTATTCGACCAGCCGTCGCCGTATCGGCGGTTGCTGCGCGAAAGCCTTGGCGGCTTTTTCCCGGCCTTGGCCGAGGTGCCACTGGCGGCCAGCTGGAACGGGCCGTCCGATCGATCAGTAACCGGCCTGCCGTTCTTTGGTCGGTTGGATGGGCAGGGCAACGTGTTCTATGGCTTTGGTTACTCCGGCAGCGGTGTTGGCCCGTGCCACATGGGCGGGCAGATTCTTTCGTCGCTGGCGCTGGGGCTGGACAACCCGTGGACCCGGTCGCCGCTGGTCAAAGGGCCGCTGGGGCTGTTCCCGCCCGAGCCGATCCGCTACCTGGGTTCGCTGATGGTGCGCAATGCCATCCGCCGCAAGGAGCAGGCCGAAGATCGTGGTGTGCGCCCGCGAAGGCTGGACGTGCGGTTGGCGCGGTTTGCCGCAGCGGCGGGCAAGGCCGATAAAGGCTGATGAGATTTCTTGTCGATCCCATGCTCGAGGGCGTATAAAATGCACCCACTTTTGGCCGGTCGCTTCCTGAACCGGCCGCTGAAACAAGAGAGTCGACATGGGCGCACAGTGGAAAGCCAAACATAGAGAAACAGCGGCCAATGCCAAAGGCAAGATCATGGGCAAGCTGTCCAAGGAAATCCAGATCGCGGCCAAGTCGGGTGCCGATCCCGACATGAACCCGCGCCTGCGCCTGGCCATCGTGCAAGCCAAGAAGGCTTCGATGACCCGCGAGACCCTGGATCGGGCAATCCGCAAGGGTGCAGGCCTGGACGGTGATGCCGTGCAGTACCATGCGGTGAGCTATGAAGGTTTCGCACCGCACCAGGTGCCGCTGATCGTCGAGTGCCTGACCGACAACATCAACCGCACCGTCGCGCAGATCCGCGTGCTGTTCCGCAAGGGCCAGCTGGGTGCCAGCGGTTCGGTAGCGTGGGACTTCAACCATGTAGGCCTGATCGAAGCCACGCCTGCGAGCGCTGACGCTGATCCGGAAATGGCCGCGATCGAAGCCGGTGCCCAGGACTTCGAGGAAGGTGAAGAAGAGGGCTCGACCCTGTTCATTACCGACACCACCGACCTGGACGCGGTGCAGAAGGCCCTGCCGGAGCATGGTTTCACCGTGACCGCGGCGAAAATCGGTTACACCCCTAAAAACCCGGTAAGCGCGGCCAGCCTGAGTGCTGAAGCGTTGGCCGAGGTCGAGGCGTTCCTCGAGGCGATCGACGAGCACGATGACGTGCAGAACGTCTATGTTGGCCTGACCGAGTAATCGTCGGGGCCGCGTTGCGGCCTGTTCGCGGGCAAGCCCGCTCCCGCAGGTTTTTCACGATGCTGAACCGTGTGAGAACCCTGTGAGAGCGGGCTTGCCCGCGAGAGGGCCCTTGAATTCCACCGCAGGGAGCCTGCATGAACCCCACCTTCGCCTCCCTCAGCCTCGCCCACCTGCGCACCCTCGACCACCTGTTGCAGCTTAAAAACCTCAGCCACGCGGCCGAGCGCCTGGGTGTCAGCCAATCGGCCCTGAGCCGGCAGCTGGCCCACCTGCGTGAAGCCTTCGATGATCCGTTGCTGGTGCGCCAAGGGCGTGGTTATGTGCTTAGCGAACATGCCGAAGCCCTGGTCGAGCCTTTGCGCCAGGTGCTCGAAGAACTGCACGCGCTGCGCCAGCCCGCCATCTTCGACCCGGCGCGCTGCGAGCGGCGGTTCTGCCTGGCCGCTTCGGACTATGTGGCCGAGCACATGCTGCCGCTGCTGGTGGCGGCGCTGGAGCGCGAAGCGCCAGGTGTGTCGCTGGAGTACCGCACCTGGCAGGCCGGCCAGTACGCCTTGCTGGCCAGCGGAGAAATCGACCTGGCGACCACTTTGTTCGACGAGTCGCCGCCCAACCTGCATGGGCGGCTGCTGGGTGAGGACCGCGCGGTATGCCTGATGCGCCAGGATCATCCGCTGGCCGCGCAGGCCGCGCTCAGCCAGGCCGACTACCTGGCGTACAAGCATGTGCGCATTTCGGGCGGTGGCGACAAGGACAGCTTCATCGACCGGCACTTGCGTGCACAGGGCCTGCAGCGGCGGGTCAGCCTGGAAGTGCCGTTCTTCTGCGCCACGGTACAAGTGATTGCCAGCAGTCAGGCCGTGGCCACGGTCCCCGAGCACATTGCCCGACAGCTGAGCCGTTTGCATGACCTGGCCTGGCGACCACTGAGCTTCATCGACCACAGCCAGCGGTACTGGGTAGTGTGGCACCAGCGCCTGCAGGCCTCGGCCGAGCACCGCTGGTTGCGTAACCGGGTATTCGAGTTGTGGCGCCAGTCGCAGTTCGGGGTGCAGGGCGGGCATGCGGGTTCGCCATAGCAGCTATGCGGGAAGCGGGGTTATTCGGCTGGGGATAGGTGCCTAGACTGGGGCATTGTGTTGATTGTGCGGCTTCTTCGCGGCTGTAGGAGCGGGTTTACCCGCGAAAGGGCCAGCACAGGCAATGGATAACCCCCAGGAGAGCTAGCGTGACCCCCGAACAATTCCGCCAGTACGGCCACCAACTGATCGACCTGATCGCCGACTACCGTCAGACCGTGGGCGAACGCCCGGTCATGGCCCAGGTCGAACCTGGCTATCTCAAGGACGCCTTGCCCGCAACTGCCCCTCAACAAGGCGAACCTTTCGCGGCCATTCTCGACGACGTCAATAACCTGGTCATGCCCGGCCTGTCCCATTGGCAGCACCCGGACTTCTATGGCTATTTCCCTTCCAATGGCACCCTGTCCTCGGTGCTGGGGGACTTCCTCAGTACCGGTCTGGGCGTGCTGGGCCTGTCATGGCAATCCAGCCCGGCCCTGAGCGAACTGGAAGAAACCACCCTCGACTGGCTGCGCCAGTTGCTTGGCCTGTCTGGCCAGTGGAGTGGGGTGATCCAGGACACTGCCTCGACCAGCACCCTGGTGGCGCTGATCAGTGCCCGTGAACGCGCCACTGACTACGCCCTGGTACGTGGTGGCCTGCAGGCCGAGCCCAAGCCTTTGATCGTGTATGTCAGCGCCCACGCCCACAGCTCGGTGGACAAGGCTGCACTGCTGGCAGGTTTTGGCCGCGACAATATCCGCCTGATTCCCACCGACGAACGCTACGCCCTGCGCCCAGAGGCACTGCAGGCGGCGATCGAACAGGACCTGGCTGCCGGCAACCAGCCGTGCGCCGTGGTTGCCACCACTGGCACCACGACGACCACTGCCCTCGACCCGCTGCGCCCGGTCGGTGAAATCGCCCAGGCCAATGGGCTGTGGTTGCACGTTGACTCGGCCATGGCCGGTTCGGCGATGATCCTCCCCGAGTGCCGCTGGATGTGGGACGGCATCGAGCTGGCCGATTCGGTGGTGGTCAACGCGCACAAATGGCTGGGTGTGGCCTTCGATTGCTCGATCTACTACGTGCGCGATCCGCAGCACCTGATTCGCGTGATGAGCACCAATCCCAGCTACCTGCAGTCGGCGGTGGATGGCGAGGTGAAGAACCTGCGCGACTGGGGCATTCCGCTGGGCCGTCGGTTCCGTGCGTTGAAGCTGTGGTTCATGTTGCGCAGCGAGGGTGTCGATGCATTGCAGGCGCGGCTGCGGCGTGACCTGGATAATGCCCAGTGGCTGGCGGGGCAGGTCGAGGCGGCGGCGGAGTGGGAAGTGTTGGCGCCAGTACAGCTGCAAACCTTGTGCATTCGCCATCGACCGGCGGGGCTTGAAGGGGAGGCGCTGGATGCGCATACCAAGGGCTGGGCCGAGCGGCTGAATGCATCCGGCGCTGCTTATGTGACGCCGGCTACACTGGACGGGCGGTGGATGGTGCGGGTTTCGATTGGTGCGCTGCCGACCGAGCGGGGGGATGTGCAGCGGCTGTGGGCACGTCTGCAGGACGTGATCAAGGGCTGAAGCCTGTACGGTACCTGTATGAGCGGGCTTGCCCGCGAAGGGGCTGCAAGGCAGCCCCTGCAATCTATCAGTGGCTCACCGCCTGAAAGCTACCTTTACGGCTGGCTTCATAGGCTGCCTTTTCCATCGGCTTGGCGTCCGGGTTGCCCAGGTCTTCCATCGCCAGGCGGTGGGTTTCCGGGGCAATGTAGGCTGCCAGGGCACACACGCCGGTGATGAAGAAGGCCAGCCCACCGACTACCAGCGGAATGTTGTCCGAGCCGGGTGGGGCAACCATTGCGAACAGCGCGGGCAGCATGGCGGTCAGCATGGTGCCGATGTTCTGCGCGATGGCCATGGCGGTAACGCGGTAGCGGGTGTGGAACAGCTCTGGGTAGAAGCTTGGGAACACCGCGTTGTAACCCTGGTAGACCATGCCCCACATGACGATCGAGGCCGCGAACGCCATTGGCACGTTCTGGATGCTGATCGCATACAGGTAGACGAAGGCCAGCAGGCCAGAGCCCAGGCAGCCAGCGATCATGGTCGGGCGACGGCCGATCTTGTCCGACAGGTTGCCCACGAACGGGATCACCAGCACCGCGACGATGTTGCCGACCACCGGAATCCACAGGTACACGCTCTTGTCGAAGCCGATGCCATACGCCGGCTGCACCGCGTAGGCCGCACCGAAGATGGTGGCCACGACCGGGATCACGTTCATCAGGGCCATGAACATCACCAGCACCATGTGCTTCCAGCTGTGGCGGAAGGCCTCGCTGATGGGCGACTTGGCAACCTTGTCCTGTTTCTCTTCTTGCACGAACGCTGGGGTTTCGTGCACTTCCTTACGGATGATGAAGCCTGCAATCAGCACGATGGCGCTCATCAGGAACGGAATGCGCCAGCCCCATTCGGTAAAGGCTTCGCTGGGCATGAAGTAAGCCAGTGGCAGGAATACCGCCGCCGCCAGAACCTGGCCCGCTTGCACACCTTGCAGGGTGAAACTGGCGTAGTAGCCTCTTCGGCCAAACGGCGCGTGCTCCATGATCATCGAGCTGGCACCGGAAATTTCCCCGGCCACGGCAAAGCCCTGGATCAGGCGCAACACCACCAGCAAGGCCGGTGCGAGGTAGCCGATGTCGTGGTAGGTGGGTAGCAGGCCGACAGCCATGGTCGACAGGCCCATCAGGAACATGCACAGCAGCAGGACGTTCTTGCGACCGCGGGTGTCACCCCAGTGGCCCAGTACGAAGGCGCCGATCGGGCGTGCCAGGTAGCCCACGCCATAGGTGGCCAACGAGGCAATGATGGCCATTTTCGGGTCGGTGTTAGGGAAGAAAATCTGCGGGAAAATCAGCGCAGCGGCCTGGGCGTAGATGAAGAAGTCGTAGTACTCGAGTGCCGAGCCTATCCATCCACTGGCGGTCGCTTTCTTTGTTTGCGAGCTGGAGTGAGCCATCGTTGTCTCCGTTGTTATTGTTGTTTGCGCAGGTTCCGCCAGAGGTTATGCCAAGGCAGGAGGCAACGGTCGGTGTGCCTGCGTCTGTGGTCCATGTTGACCACGGGCCCGCGGTCTAGCAATTCGCTAAAACGGGTTTTGTGCGATAATCGAACGCAAAACTAACCATTCCGTACAAAGAGATTGAAGCGACGACTTTACCTGCGAATAATCGATCGTGCCATAAACTGTGACAGGGGTTGTTTGCCCGAATGGCACCGTATTCCTCCAACAACAAGGAACTCCCGCCATGCAGCGTTCGATCGCTACCGTGTCCTTGAGCGGCACTCTGCCGGAAAAGCTCGAAGCCATCGCCGCCGCCGGTTTTGACGGCGTCGAGATCTTCGAGAACGATCTGCTCTATTACGCTGGCAGCCCGCGCCAGGTGCGCCAGATGTGCGCCGACCTGGGCATTGCCATCACCTTGTTCCAGCCTTTCCGCGACTTTGAAGGCTGCCGCCGTGACCGCCTGCAGAAAAACCTCGACCGCGCCGAACGCAAGTTCGACCTGATGCAGGAGCTGGGTACCGACCTGGTGCTGGTGTGCAGCAACGTCCAGGCCGATGCCCTGGGTGACGAGCAACTGTTGGTCGACGACCTGCGCCTGCTGGGCGAACATGCCGGCAAGCGTGGCCTGCGCATTGGTTACGAAGCGCTGGCCTGGGGCCGCCACGTCAACACTTACCAGCAAGTGTGGAACCTGGTGCGCCAGGCCGACCACCCGGCACTCGGGGTGATCCTCGACAGCTTCCACACCTTGTCGCTCAAAGGTGACCCCAGCGCGATCCGCGACATCCCCGGCGACAAGATCTTCTTCGTGCAAATGGCCGATGCGCCGATCCTGGCCATGGATGTGCTGGAGTGGAGCCGCCACTTTCGCTGCTTCCCGGGGCAGGGCGAAATGGACATGGCCGGTTTCCTGGCGCCGATCCTCGCCACGGGTTACCGTGGCCCGCTGTCGCTGGAAATCTTCAACGACGGCTTCCGCGCCGCACCGACCCGGCAGAATGCCGCCGACGGCTTGCGTTCGCTGCTGTACCTCGAAGAACAGACCCGCTTGCGCCTGGAGCAGGAAAACACGCCGATCGAACCTGGCGTGCTGTTCTCCCCGCCGCCGGCCAGCGCTTATGACGGCGTGGAGTTCCTGGAGTTCGCGGTCGACGAAGCCGTCGGCGCGCGCCTGGGCAACTGGCTGAAGCGCCTGGGCTTTGCCGAAGCCGGCAAGCACCGCAGCAAAGAAGTGCAACTGCTGCGCCAGGGTGATATCAACATTGTGCTGAACGCCGAACCGTATTCCTTCGGCCACAACTTCTTCGAGGCCCATGGCCCATCGCTGTGCGCCACTGCGCTGCGGGTCAAGGACCAGCAAGCGGCCCTGAAGCGGGCCACCGCCTTCCGTGGCCAGCCGTTCCGCGGCCTGGTCGGCCCCAACGAATGCGAAGTGCCGGCGGTGCGTGCGCCCGATGGCAGCCTGCTGTACCTGGTGGAGCAGGGCACTGCCGGCCACACCCTGTACGATACCGACTTCAGCCTGGACAACAACGCAACCGCTACCGGCGGCCTGCGCCGCATCGACCACATGGCCCTGGCCTTGCCGGCCGAGTCGCTGGACAGCTGGGTGCTGTTCTACAAGAGCTTGTTCGACTTCGCCGCCGACGACGAGGTGGTGCTGCCCGACCCGTATGGCCTGGTCAAGAGCCGCGCCTTGCGCAGCCAGTGCGGCACTTTGCGCCTGCCGCTGAACATCTCGGAAAACCGCAACACCGCCATCGCCCATGCGCTGTCAAGCTACCGTGGTTCGGGCGTGCATCACATCGCTTTCGATTGTGACGACATCTTCCGCGAAGTGGCGCGGGCCAAGCTGGCAGGGGTACCGCTGCTGGAAATCCCGCTGAACTACTACGACGACCTGGCGGCGCGTTTCGATTTCGACGACGAGTTCCTCAGTGAGCTGGCGTACTACAACGTGCTGTATGACCGCGACGCTCAAGGTGGCGAGCTGTTCCACGTCTATACCGAGCCGTTCGAGGAGCGTTTCTTCTTCGAGATCATTCAGCGCAAGGCGGGGTACGCTGGTTACGGCGCTGCCAACGTTGCGGTGCGCCTGGCAGCCATGGCCAAGGCCCGTAGCGGGGCGGCGCGCAAGCCGGTGCTGTAGTCGCCTGCACCGGCCTGTCTTGTGGGAGTGGGGTGAACCCTGCTTCCACAGGATTATTACGGCCCGATTCAGTGACGCTCAGCCACCATCAACAACGACTGCGGCACCGCGCTCTGCGGATGCTGCGGTTCCTGCAGACTGACCAGCCTCAACCCCGCCATGTCCAGCGCATTCAGCCAGCTGGCCAGGGTGCGGAAATACCAAGGCATCGGTTGCCAATCCCCGGCAAACCCGGCAAAAGACTCCTCTCGCCAGCCATCCTGATAATCCCCGTCGGCCACGCTCCACGGGTGCAGGGTCTGGATCACCAGCGCACCGCCTGGCACCAGCAAAGTACGCATGGCCGACAACAGTTCAATGATGTCCTGGTGCAACAGCGCGAAGTTGGCGCAGATCAGGTCATAGTCCTTGCCAACAGGCACCTTCGCCTCAGCCAACTGCGCATAGCTGGCCAGGTGCACCTCACCCGCGCCCGCAGCTCGCGCTGCATCCACCAGCGTTCTGTCGCCATCGACGCCCACGGCCTCGATACCCCGGTCGGCCAGCGCGCGTAGCAGCCAGCCCTCACCGCAGCCCAGGTCGAGCACCCGTTCGGGCTGGCGGCCAAGGATGGCCAGCAGGATGGCCTGGTCAGTGACCTGGCGACGGCTTTCGATGGCGCCATGGCGTACGGCGTCGATCCAGGCCTGGGCGTTCTGGTGCCAACTGTCGAGCAAGGCGTCTTCAGGGTTGCGCATGATCGGCTCCATCAGCGGAAAAGGTGAAGGGCGAGCCCGGCAACGGCGCAGCCGATCAACACGTGTATCACCCCGCGCTTGTAGCGGAACAGCGCCACAGCCGCGGCGAGCGCTATCACCGCCGAGGACCAGTGGAACGCGCCATCGAACCCGTCCGGCCACAGCACGTGGTAGCCGAAGAACAGCGCAAGGTTGAGGATTACCCCCACCACCGCCGCAGTGATCCCGGTCAGTGGGGCGGTGAACTTCAGTTCGTTGTGGGTCGACTCCACCAGCGGGCCTCCGGCGAGGATGAACAGGAACGAGGGCAGGAAGGTGAACCAGGTCACCAGGCCCGCTGCCACTGCGCCCGCGAGGAACGCCTGGTGGGCGCCGAACATCGGCTGCAGGTAGCCACCGACGAAACCGACGAAGGCCACCACCATGATCAGCGGCCCGGGCGTGGTCTCGCCCAGCGCCAGGCCATCGATCATCTGCGTGGGCGACAGCCAGCCATAGTGGCCGACAGCCCCTTGATAGACATAGGGCAGCACCGCATAGGCACCGCCGAAGGTCAGCAGCGCCGCCTTGGTGAAGAACCAGCCCATTTGCGTCAGTGTGCCGTGCCAGCCAAAGGTCGCCATCAGCAGGCCCATGGGCAGAAGCCAAAGCGCCGCAACCGTCAGCAGCAAGGTCACCAGGCGGCCCCAGCTGAAGCAGGCGTGCGCGGGTATCGGGGTATCGTCGTCGATCAGTGCCGGGCGCTGGCGGGCCCTGACTGCGCTGTGGCCCCCACCGGGCGCGAACTGTGCTGGCCGCAGCCGGCCGCCGACATAACCCAGCAGTGCGGCCGCCAGCACGATCAGCGGGAAGGGGACGTCAAGCGCGAAAATGGCCACGAACGAGGCCGCGGCAATGGCCCATAACCAGCCGTTCTTCAGCGCCCGCGTGCCAATGCGGTGGGCGGCATGCACGACGATGGCGGTCACGGCCGGCTTGATCCCTTCGAAAATCCCGGCGACCACCGGTACTTCGCTCCAGGTCAGGTACACCCACGACAGGCCGATCAGGATGAACAGCGACGGGAGCACGAACAGAGCGCCGGCAATCACCCCGCCCCAGGTGCGGTGCATCAGCCAGCCGATGTAGGTGGCCAGTTGCTGGGCTTCGGGCCCGGGCAGCAACATGCAGTAGTTGAGGGCATGCAGGAAACGCCGCTCACTGATCCAGCGGCGCCGCTCCACCAGCTCCTGGTGCATGATCGCAATCTGCCCGGCCGGGCCGCCGAAACTGACGAAACCCAGCTTCAGCCAGAACAGCAATGCCTGGCCAAGGCCGACAGAGGCGGGTGTTTGCCCGGCAGTTTCTTGCAGGTGTTCAGCCATGCGGTGTGCCCTTGCTTTCAGCCAGTCGCAGCGCGTTGGCGCTTGATTCGGTACATGTGCCCGTCAGCATGGCGCAGTAACATGTCGGCATCGTTGCCGTCTTCGGGAAAGCGGGCCACGCCAATACTGCAGGACGGTGCATCGATGCCGGCAAATTCGGCGTCGAGCGGTTCGGCCATAACCGCGAGAATGTGCTGTACGTGCGTGGCAATGGCCTCCGGCGACGGGCAGTCGGGCAACAGCACGGTGAATTCGTCGCCGCCCATCCGCGCTACCGTGCCAGCCGCCCCTACGCAGCGTTCCAGGCGGCGGGCCAGCGTGCACAGTACCCGGTCACCCACGCTGTGGCCGTGGTTGTCGTTGATCTGCTTGAAGTCATTGATATCGAGGAACAGCAAGGCCAGCCTGCGGTTGTGACGCCGGGCCGCGGCCAGGGCAGTGTCCAGCCGTTCATTGAACATGGCGCGGTTGGCCAGCCGGGTCAGCGGGTCATGATGGGCGAGGAAGCGCAGTTCGTCTTCGGCCTTGCGCTGGGCGGTAACGTCCCGCGCCACGCCGATACGCGCTTGGGCCTCCTCGGACCAGCAGGCCGCCCACAGAATGTGCACCACGCTGCCATCCTTGCGAAGGTAACGGTTGCAAAAGTCGTAGTGCGGCTGGCCGTTCATCACCCGCATGATCGAGGCGCGCGTGGCCGCGAGGTCGTCAGGGTGCATGTAGCGGGTAATCGGCGTGCCGATCAGTTCGCAGGCCTCGTAGCCCAGCAGTGTCTTGCAGGCATCACTGACGAACACGATCTGGTTGTCCCTGTCGACCACGAATACCGTGTCCAGCATCAGGTGGATCAGCCTGGGATACAACGCTTGCAGGTCTACGGGCATGGCTCAGGGTGTCCGCGGCAGGGTGACCGATCATAGCCTGAAGGAATACGTCGCAGCTACGGCAGCCTGCAGGGCGGGTGCCCCTTCCTTGAAACTGGCAACGACCGCATCGAAAGGGGCGGGTCTCGTGGATCGTTGCCACCGGTCAGGCCTTGCTGGCCTGTTCGCAGTACAAGGCTGCTCGTGCAGGGACACTGCATGGCTTGAGGTCGCTATCAATTGCTGACTATCAGCTCCGGCCCCAGGTAATCATTGATCTGCTCGATATCATCATCCCCCAGGCTGCCCACCGACGAGGCCAGCCGCAGGCGCGACATCAGGTAGTTGAGCTTGGCCTCGAACAGGTCATGGCGGGCGTCATACAGCAGCTCCTCGGCATTGAGCACATCCGAGTTGGTGCTGGTACCACCTTCCTTGAAGCCCTTGCGGGTCGAGGTCAGCGAACGCTCGTTGGAGGCCACGGCCTTTTCCAGTGCCTGAATGCGCAGGGCGCCACTCTGCACGCCACGGTATTCGCGGGTCGTGTTGGAAATCACCTCCTGGCGAGTGGCGTCCAGCTCATCCAGGGCCTTGGAACTGTTGGCGCTGGCCTGGCGGGACAGGGCACTGGTGCTGCCACCGCTGTACAGCGGGATGTTCAGCTCCAGCCCGATCGAGCTGTAGTGGTTGCGCTGGTTCAGCTCGGAAATCGACTGGCTGCTGCCCGCGGTGTAACCCGCCACGAAATCCAAGGTCGGGTAATGCCCGGAGCGGGCGCGGTTGACTTCTTCCTCGGCCAGCGCGTAGCTGTGCCGGCGTGCATGAATCAGGGGGCTGTCAGCCTGGGCCTTGACCAGCCACTCCTGCAGGTTGCCCGGCATCAGCGGCGGGGTGCTGAAGCCCGCCTGCAGGGTGGTCAACGCCTGCGGGGTTTCACCAATGTATTCCTCCAGCTTGCGCCGGGCATTGACCAGGTTGTCCTGGGCGTCGATCAGGTCGGCCTCGGCCAGGTCGCGGCGGGCCACCGACTCGTCGACGTCGGTGATGGTGCCGGCGCCCAGTTCCATGCGCCGCTTCGCCGATGCCAGCTGTTCTTCGAAAGCGCTCAGCTTGGCCTTGGCCAGGGTGATGGTTTCGCTGGCCAGCAGCACGTCGAAGTAAGCGTCGGCCAGGCGCACCGCTGCGTCCTGGCTCTTGGCGTCGAACACCGCCACGCTGTAGTCGGCCCGTTGCTGGCCCTGGCGGTACTCGGCCATCTTCTGTTTGTTGAACAACGGCTGGCGCAGGCGCACGTTGGCGCCCTTGGAGTCATAGTCGAGGTCATTGTCCTGGCCATTCTGGCGCTGGCTGCCATTGACCTGGTTGAAGTAGGCCGAGGCGTTGATCTGCGGCAGCAGGCCGGCCTCGCCGATGGCGCGGTTTTCGCCACCGGCTTGTTTTTCATGCACGGCAGCGCGGTAGATCGGGCCCTGGTACTGCAACAGGTCCCAGGCTTGCTTCAGGTCCATGGCACTGGCCTGTACGGCAACTCCCAGCAGGCACACCATCAGGCATGGGCGTTTCATGTCATTGCTCCTTGAACGCGGCGTCCACACGTTCGAGCATTGGTTTGAGCAGGTAGCTGAGCAGGTTGCGCTCGCCGGTCTTGATGGTGACGGTGGCAGGCATGCCGGGGCGGATGTGGTTGCTGCCCAGCAAGCCCATGCCGGCCGGCGTCACTTCCACCTGGGCCAGGTAGAACGGCTGCTTGCTTTCTTCGTCGAGCAGCCGGTCGGCGGAAATGGTTTTTACCCGGCCGGGAATGTTCGGCGTCTGCGCATGGTTGAAGGCCGGGAAAGCGATGTCCACGGCAAGGCCTGGGACCATCTTGTCGATCGCCTGCACCGGGATCATCGCATCGACCTGCAGCGGCTGGTCGAGCGGCACCACTTCCATGATCTTGGCCCCGGGCTGGATGATGCCGCCGACCGTGGCGATACTCAGGCCCTGGACCATGCCGTCGATCGGCGAGCGGATCACCGTGTGGGTCACTTCATAGTCCAGTGCGCGCAAGCGGTCGGCCAGGGTGGTGTTTTCCTTGGCGGTATCGGTCAGTTGCGACTCCACCTCCTTCAGGTAGTCGTGCTGGCGCTGCAGGATGCGCAGCTTGATCTCGGTGGCCTGGCTGCGCGCCCGGGCAATGTTGTTGAGGTTTTCGGCCTGGCCGGCGGACAGGTCGGCATTGCTGCGTTCCAGCTCCAGCAGGCGGTTGCGGGGTACATAACCTTCGGCGGCCAGGACCCGGGTGCCTTGCAGTTCCTGGTTGAGGAAGCCGATCTGCGAGGCGCGGGCGCCGTACACCTGCTGCAGGCCCTTCAGTTGCACTGCCGAGGCCGTGAGGTTTTCTTCAAGGATGCTCAGTTCACCGGCAAGGCCCGCGCGGCGGGTATCGAGCAGGCGCTGTTGCAGGTCCATGGCGGCCAGCAGGCGTGGGTCATTGGCGTAGTGTTCAAGCAGGGCGGGGTCGAATGTGACGGTATCGCGGCCATCGCGCTCGGCTTCCAGGCGGTTTTCCACGGTCTTGCTGACGATGTACTGGGCGCTGAGTGCGCCTTGTTCGGCCACCGCACGCAGGGCATCGAGGCGCACCACTTCCTGGCCTTTCTTCACCACATCGCCTTCGCGCACCATGATCGCTTCAACGGTGCCACCGCTCAGGTGCTGGACTGCCTTTCGGTTGCTGGTGACCTTGACCGTACCGGTGGCGACCACGCCGGCGTCCAGTGGCGCCAGGCAGGACCACAGCAGGAAACCGCCGAAGCCGGCGATGACCAGCCATACGCCCCAGCGTACCGGGCGGCCCGCGTCCAGATCGATCAGGTGGCTGCTCTCGGCGGGGATCAGTTCGGCATGTTGAGTCATCTGCATGGTCGGTTACTCCCGTACTTTGACCGAAGCCAGCGGTGCCGCAGCCGTTGCCGGAATCACCGCGGCCTTGCGCAGCGCGGCGAACACTTCGTCGCGGCTGCCAAGCATGTGCACACCCCCGTCGCGCAGCATCAGTATCTGATCGACCGCGCACAGCACATTGGGCCGGTGGGAAATCAGCACCACCGTGGCGCCGCGTGCCTTGAGCTCGGCAAGGGCATCGACCAAGGCTTTTTCACCCACGTCATCGAGGTTGGCGTTGGGTTCGTCCAGCACCACCAGGTTGGGCTCGCCATACAGGGCGCGGGCCAGCGCGATGCGTTGCTTCTGGCCGCCAGACAATGGGCTGCCATCGGCGGCCAGGCGGGTGTCGTAACCCTGCGGGAAGCGCAGGATCATGTCGTGTACACCGCTGCTGCGGGCGGCACGGATCACCGCGTCGCTGTCCACCTCGGCAAAGCGGGCGATGTTTTCGGCGATGGTGCCTTCGAACAGCTCCACGTCCTGCGGCAGGTAGCCCAGCCACGGGCCCAGTTCGGCCTTGTTCCAGGTGAAGATATCGGCGCCGTCCAGGCGCACCTTGCCGGCCTGGGCCGGCCACACGCCTACCAACAGGCGGGCGAGGGTAGACTTGCCCGAGGCCGAGGGGCCGATGACACCCAGGCTGTCACCCGGGGCCAGGCTGAAGCTCACCCCGCGTACGATGCTGGTGCTGCTGCCTGGGGCGCCGGCGATCACGTTCTCCACGGCCAGCATGCCCATTGGCCGCTGCAGCGACATGCTCGGTGGCCGTTGCGGGTAGTCCTGCAGCAGGTCATTGAGTCTGCCCCAGGCCAGGCGGCAGCCCAGCAGTTGCTTCCACGCAGCAATCACCTGTTCCACCGGGCCTAGGGCTCGGCCGGTAAGGATCGAGCAGGCGATCATCATGCCGGGGGTGATCGTGCCCTCTATCGCCAGCAGCGCGCCGGTGCCGAGGATCAGCGACTGCAGGGTGATGCGCACGAAGCGCCCGATGCTGCTGATCAGCGCCGCGCGGTCGGAGGCCAGGGTCTGCATCTGCAGGATACGCAAGTGGCCCTGATACCAGCGCTTGCCGATTGACGGCAGCATGCCCATGGCTTCGATCACTTCGGCGTTGCGCAGGTTGTTGTTGGCGTAACTGGCCGACGACATGGCTGCCTGGTTGGCTTCGGCCAAGGGTTTTTGCGTGGCCTTTTCAGTGAGGTAGGCCAGGCCGACGAGGATCAGCGAGCCAATCGTGGTGACCAGCCCGAGCCACGGATGGATCAGGTAGCAAACCAACAGGTAGATCGGTGTCCAGGGGGCGTCGAAGAACGCGAACAGGCCGTTACCGGTGAGAAACTGCCGTACCTGCGCCAAGTCCTGCAGGGCCTGGGCCGGGTTACCTCCGGCACGGCTGAGGTTGCGTTCGAAGGCAGCGCTGAAAATGCGCCGGTTCAGGCTCATGTCCAGGCCGTTGCCCACCCTTATCAACACCCGGGTGCGGACCATCTCCAGCGCCGACATCAGCAGGAACAGCCCGACCACCAGCAAGGTGAGCATGCCTAAGGTGGTGACGTTGCGGCTGACCAGGGCGCGGTCATACACCTGCAACATATAAATGGCTGGCGTCAACATCATGACGTTTATCACGCCGCTGAAGGCGGCTAGGGCGTAGAAGCTGCGGCGCAAGTGAAACAGCACGTCGGCCAGTTCGGAGCGGGTGCGTGGTGGCTTAGGCATCGGAGGCCTCCCTTTATCACAAAGCGGGAAGCCCTTGCGGCGCCCCGTACAACGGCTGTTGTGGCTTTTTGGTCGGCTCGCAGGCGGGTCGCACTGATGGCGATATTGCCCAAACGCTGCGTTGCTCCCACAGACAGCAGCGTAGGTTGCAACGAAACATCCAGTAATATCATTTCGCTCTATAAATACTTTGAACTTTTTATAAGTTACAGAAAAACAGTGAGTTGCATCGCATTATCAACGGCTAAGATTTTTTTGACGAAATATTGACAAGCTTTTGGCCTACGACTTTAGTCTGAAGTATTCGGGCCCTGTGCGAGCTGGGATCGATGCACGTGCGTTACACCTGTTGCGCACGGTTTACAGGGCCCCTCCGCAACGGGGTGCCTGCTTGCCAAGAAGAGGTCAGAGCTTTCAGCACACGAGTGCTGCGCTACTGAGCCCGGTACACCCAACCAGATTCTGCGCACGTCAACACTGACTGGGCGCGGGAAGGACCCTGTTGCCCTGTGTCATCTCCGGACAGATCGAGGGCAACTGCAATGGCCAATTTCAGCAAGTCGGACCTTGAATTCATCCTCAAACAGATCTTCATCGCTGAGGCACACGCCGATGGCGCCAGCCTGATCGACCTGTTGCCCAACAGCCAGGTACCCTTTGGCCTGCGCACGGTGGATGGCAGCTACAACAACCTGGTCACCGGGCAGAGCGAGTTCGGCGCAGCCGACAACTCGTTCCTGCGCCTGCTCGAAGCGTCTTACCGCGCCAACTATGTCGGCACCGGCAATGTCGTCGATTCGCAACCGCGCACCATCAGCAACCTGATCGTCGACCAGACAGCCAACAACCCGGCCGCAGTCGAGGCCAACGGCGGTGCCGCGCCGGTGATGAGCCCGGGTATCGACGGCGTATTTGGCACCGCTGACGACAAGCCTGTGTTCTTCATCCCCAATGTGTCACCAGACGCCGGGCTGACCGCCGGCTTCAACGCCTGGATGACCTTCTTTGGCCAGTTCTTCGACCACGGCCTGGACCTGGTCAGCAAGAGCAGCACCGACATCGTGTTCATCCCGCTGCGCCCGGACGACCCTCTGTTCGTGGCCGGCAGCCCGACCAACTTCATGGTGCTGTCCCGCGCCGTGCGCACCGCCGGCGCCGATGGCGTGGTGGGTACCGCCGACGATAGCCAGCCCAACACCACCTCGCCCTTCGTCGACCAGAGCCAGACCTACAGTTCACATCCCTCGCACCAGGTGTTCCTGCGCGAATACACGGTCAACGCCGCAGGTGACCCGGTGGCTACCGGGCGCCTGATCACCAACCGTGATCTGGGCGCCGATGGCAAGTTCGGCACCGCCGACGATGGCAACGGCGAAAGCGGTGGCATGGCCACCTGGGCGGTGGTCAAGGCCCAGGCCCGCGACCTGCTGGGTATCAACCTGACCGATGCCGACGTGCATAGCGTGCCGCTGCTGGCCACCGATGCCTACGGCAACTTCCTGCGCGGACCCAACGGCATGCCGCAGGTGGTCATGCGCGTGAACAACGGCGCCGATGGCATTGCTGGCACCGCCGATGACGTCACCCAGCTGGTCGAGGGCGACCGCAATGCACCGATCAGCCTGGCCAATGCCGTGAGCACCGGGCATGGCTTCCTTGACGATATCGCCCACAATGCCGCACCGGTGGTGGTCGGGGGTGCGCTGCAGGCGGACGCCGACACCCTGGTGGGTAACGCGCAGCCGGTCGGGCAGGGTGGCAACAACCTGACCTACGACAACGAATTGCTCGACGCGCACTACATCGCCGGTGACGGCCGGGTGAACGAGAACATCGGCCTGACCGCCGTGCACCATGTGTTCCACTCCGAGCACAACCGCCTGGTGCAGCAGACCAAGGACACCCTGCTGGCCGCGGGCGACCTGGCGTTCCTCAATGAGTGGCTGATCGACGACGTAACCGCCATCCCCACCACGCCTGCCGACATCGCCGCGCTGGTGTGGGATGGCGAGCGGCTGTTCCAGGCCGCCAAGTTCGGCACCGAGATGCAGTACCAGCACCTGGTGTTCGAAGAGTTCGCCCGCACCATCCAGCCGCAGATCGACGAGTTCCTCGCCCCCAACGGCTACGACACCTCGATCAACCCGGCGATCCTCGCCGAGTTTGCCCATGTGGTGTACCGCTTTGGCCACTCGATGCTGACCGAAACCGTCGACCGCTACGACCCGGCGTTCAACCCGGTTTCTGCCGACCCGGCCAACCCCGACCAGCAGTTGGGCCTGATTGCCGCGTTCCTCAACCCGCTGGCGTTCGCCGGTAGCGGGGCCACGGCCGATGAAGCGGCGGGCGCAATCATCCGCGGCGTTACCCGCCAGGTGGGCAACGAGATTGACGAGTTCGTCACCGAAGCCCTGCGCAACAACCTGCTCGGCCTGCCACTTGACCTGCCTGCGCTGAACATCGCCCGCGGTCGTGATACCGGCATCCCCAGCCTGAACGAGGCCCGCCGCGAGTTCTATGCCGCCACCGGCGACAGCCAGCTCAAGCCCTACATGAGCTGGGTCGACTTTGCCGACCACCTCAAGCACCCGGCGTCGCTGATCAACTTCATTGCCGCCTACGGCACCCACAGCAGCATTACCGGGGCCACCACCGAGGCCGCCAAGCGCGCCGCCGCCGTGGCACTGGTACTTGGCGGTGACGGCGCACCCCTCGACCGCCTCGACTTCCTCAACGGCACCGGTGCCTATGCCAACGTGACGCTGGCCGGTGCGGACGGCATCGCCGGCACGGCCGACGACATTGCCGGGGTGACCGTGACCGGGGTCGACGCCATCGACTTCTGGGTCGGCGGCCTGGCCGAGAAGAAAATGCCGTTTGGCGGCATGCTCGGCTCCAGCTTCAACTTTGTCTTCGAAACCCAGCTGGAAGCGCTGCAGAACGGTGACCGCTTCTACTACCTGTCGCGCACGGCAGGCATGAATTTTGGTACGGAGCTGGAAAACAACTCCTTTGCCAAGCTGATCATGGCCAACTCCGACGTCACCCACCTGTCCAACACCGTGTTCCTCACTCCCACGTTCACCCTGGAAGTGAACCAGGCCAACCAGTTCACCGGGCTGGGTGCCGACGGCAAGGCCGACCCCACTGGCGGCATCGAGATCAACGGGGTTGAAATCGTCCCATTGGTGATCCGCGATAACCCCGATACCGTCGGGCCAGACAGCAACTTCCTGCATTACACCGGTGAAGACCATGTGGTGCTGGGTGGCACCGCGGGCAACGACATCATTATCTCCAGCGAAGGCGACGACACCCTCTATGGCGATGCCGGTGATGACCTGCTCGAAGGCGGCGCCGGCAACGACGCGGTGCTGGGTGGCGCGGGCGACGACATCATCACTGATTCGTTCGGCGACAACCGCCTGGAAGGCAATGCCGGCAACGACGTGATCGTCGCTGGTAGCATGGGGGTTGCCGGTAACCTGATCCTGGGCGGCGATGGCCAGGACTTCATCATCACCACCGAGGACATCAGTACCACCTTCGGCGGCCAAGGCGACGACTTCATCCTCGGCGCCAAGACCAACCTGCCACCTACCGGTAACGAGGGTGACGACTGGATCGAGAAGGGTACCCAGGACGGCGCACCTGGTGACAACTTCGCGCCCTTGCTGGGTGACGAAGTCATTGGCAACGACATCTTCGTCGGGGGCGGCGGCTTCGACGAAATGATCGGTGAGGGCGGCGACGATATCTTCGTCGGCAGCGATGCCCAAGACAAAATGGATGGCATGTCCGGTTTCGACTGGGTCACCAACAAGAATGATCGCGTCGGTGTCACCGTGGACCTCAGCCTGGCCGCCTTGGCTCAGCCCCATGGCAACGCGCCTAACCAGAACGCTGGCGTGTTCAACCCGGTGGGCGCTTCGCCTGCCTCGATTCTGGACAGGTTCGCTGAGG
Source organism: Pseudomonas sp. yb_2 (assembly GCF_043103905.1). Taxonomy (NCBI): domain Bacteria; kingdom Pseudomonadati; phylum Pseudomonadota; class Gammaproteobacteria; order Pseudomonadales; family Pseudomonadaceae; genus Pseudomonas; species Pseudomonas sp. yb_2. The sequence goes on from NZ_JBICKH010000077.1 coordinate 93,067, forward strand.
TCGAAGGGGTGTCCGGTTCGGCCTACGCCGATGTGCTCAAGGGCGACGACGTCGATGCCGTGACCATTCTCAACCATGGCGGCGCCACCGGCAGTGCGCTGACCAACGTGGCGCTGATACGTGGGCTGCAGCAGTTCCTGGCGGATGCCGGCTTGCCCACCACCGGCTTTGCCACCGGCAACATCATGCTCGGCGGCAATGGCAGCGACCTGATCGAAGGCCGGGGTGGCGATGACCTGGTCGATGGCGACAAGTGGCTCAACGTGCGCATCGCCGTGTACGCCCCTGGCGACGTCAACCACACCGGCCCGGAAATCGCCAGCTTCGACAGCATGGCCGACATGATTCCGTTCATGCTTGACCGCACCTACAACCCCGGCCAGCTCAAGGCCGTGCGCGAAATCCTGCCCGGCACTTCGACCGGCGGGGCCGCCTTCGACACGGCAGTATTCTCTGGGCTACAGAGCGAGTACGTGGTGACCCAGAACACCAAGGGCACCGCCGATGTTGCCGATGACGTCTGGACCGTGACCGATACCGTGGCCGGCCGCGATGGCGTCGATACCCTGTTGCACATCGAACGCCTGCAGTTTGCCGATAGCCAGCGCGTACTGGTGGAGGGGGTGAACGCACAACCCACCGGCAGCCCGACCCTGCTCGACGGCAACGGCGGTGAGATTACCGTGGGTGACATGCTTACGGTGAGCGTGGCCGCCGTGCGCGACGCCGACAATATCAGTGCGGGCAACCCGGCTGGGTCGCTCGCCGACCGTTCGGTGTCCTACTACTGGCAGTTCGAGGCCGACCCGGGCAGCGGTGTGTTCCAGGACATCATCCTGCTACCGGCCGGCGACCTGGCCTTCCAGAGCGCTGATGGCACTTCGTTCAAGGTGTCGCCAGACCTGGCCGGGCTGAGCCTGCGGGTCAAGGCGATCTATCAGGATGCCCATGGCACCACCGAAGTGCTGTACTCGCAGCCTACCACCGTGGTGCAACCGGGCGCGCCCGTGGTGCCGACAGTGGCCACCCCGGTGGTGGATGCCAGTGACGGCGGTGCCGGCCTGCACATGGTGCGCTCCGACCTGAACTTCATCCTCGCGCAAATCAAGATTGCCGAGGCCGATGCCGCCGGGCAGGACATCCTCTCGCTGATCCCCAACGTCCGTGCAGCCATGGGCCTGCGTGCGGTGGATGGCTCGAACAACAACCTGATGAACCTGAACGGCAACAACAACACCCAATACGGTGCCGCCGACAACGTCTTCCCGCGCGTGACCGACCCGGTATTCAACCCGGCCGAAGGTGCGCCAGCCGGTTTCTTCGGCCCAGGTTCCCCCGCGATCCCGGGCTCGTCGTACCAGCAGACCAGCGGGCCGGTGTTCGATTCTCAGCCACGTACCATCAGCAACCTGATTGTCGACCAGACCTCCAACAACCCGGCAGCCTATGCCACCGCGTATGACCCGGGTGCCGATGGCGTGCTCAACTTCGGCGCCGCAGGCAACGACGACGTGCTCAAGGATGGCGTGCGCATCGTCGCCAGCCCGGGCATGGACGGCCAGTTCGGCACCACCGACGACCATGACGTGTACCTGTTCGAGAACACCGCTGCCGATGCCGGGCTGTCTGCGCCGTTCAACGCCTGGATGACCTTCTTCGGGCAGTTCTTCGACCATGGTCTGGACCTGGTCACCAAGGGCGGCTCCGGTACCATCTACATCCCGCTGCAACCGGATGACCCGCTGTACGTGGAGGGTGGCTTCACCAACTTCATGGTGGTAACCCGTGCCACCAACCTGCCTGGGCCGGACGGCATCCTCGGCAACGCCGACGACATCCGCGAACACACCAACACCACCACGCCATTCGTTGACCAGAACCAGACCTACAGCTCGCATCCCTCGCACCAGGTGTTCCTGCGCGCCTATGTCATGACTGACGACGGCCCGGTCGCCACGGGCCGGTTGATCACCAATCGCGACCTGGGCGCTGATGGGCGGTTCGGCACGGCCGACGACACCGAGATCGGCGGCATGGCCACCTGGAAGGTGGTCAAGGCCCAGGCCCGCGACCTGCTCGGCATCAACCTGACCGATGCCGACGTCGACAACGTGCCGCTGCTGGCCACCGACGCCTACGGCAACTTCATCAAAGGCCCCAACGGCTACCCGATGGTGGTGATGAAAGGCCTGGACGGTATTGCCGGCACCGCTGATGACCAAGAGGTCGAAGGCAACCCGCTGGCACCGCTCGACTTGACCAACGCCGTGCGTACCGGGCACCAGTTCCTTGCCGACATCGCCCACAATGCCGTGCCGGTGTTCAGTGGCGGCGTGCTGGCGCCGGATGCCGACAACGTGGCCGGCAATGCCGTGCCGGTCAACCCGCAGACCGGTGCCAACCTGGCCTACGACAACGAACTGCTGGACGCGCACTACATCGCCGGTGACGGCCGGGTCAACGAGAACATCGGCCTGACCGCCGTGCATGCGATCTTCCACTCCGAGCACAACCGGCTGGTGGCGCAGACCATGGACACCGTGCTCGACTCGGGTGACCTGGCCTTCCTCAACGAATGGCTGCTCAACCCGGTCAGCGCCTTGCCGGTCACCCCGGCCGAGATCGGTGCCCTGGTGTGGAATGGCGAGCGGTTGTTCCAGGCGGCCAAGTTCGGCACCGAAATGCAGTACCAGCACCTGGTGTTCGAGGAGTTCGCCCGCACCGTGCAACCTCGGGTCGACCTGTTCTTTGCCCCGACCCAGGTATACGACGTCGACCTCGATGCCTCGATCGTGGCCGAGTTCGCCCACACCGTATACCGCTTCGGCCACTCGATGCTGACCGAGACTGTCGACCGCTTCGACATCGACTTCAACGTCATCCAGGACCCGGCCAGCGCCAACCCCGACCAGCAACTGGGGCTGATCGCGGCCTTCCTCAACCCGCTGGCTTATGCCGCCAGTGGCGTTACCCCCGAGGACGCCACCAGCGCCATCGTGCGCGGGGTCACCCGCCAGGCCGGTAACGAAATCGACGAGTTCGTCACCGAGGCGCTGCGCAACAACCTGCTCGGCCTGCCACTGGACCTGCCAGCGATCAACATCGCCCGTGGCCGCGACGTCGGTATCCCTTCGCTGAACGCTGTGCGCCGTGAAATCTACGGGCAAACCGGCGATACCCAGCTCAAACCGTACAGCAGTTGGGTCGACCTGGTGCAACACCTGAAACATCCAGAGTCGCTGATCAACTTCATCGCGGCCTACGGCACTCACAGCACCATCACCGCTGCCACCACCCTGCTGGAAAAACGCGCCGCGGCCATGGCCCTGGTGTTCGGCGGCGATGGCGCACCCGCCGACCGCATGGACTTCCTCAACAGCAGCGGCGCCTGGGCCAATGTGACCCTGCCCGGCAAGGACGGTGTACTGGGTACTGCCGATGACCTCAAGGCAGTCACCGTGACCGGTGTCGATGCCATCGACCTGTGGATCGGCGGCCTGGCGGAAGCAAAAGCGCCATTTGGCGGCATGCTCGGCAGCACCTTCAACTTCGTGTTCGAGAACCAGATGGAGAAACTGCAGGACGGCGACCGCTTCTACTACCTGGAGCGCACGGCGGGCCTGTCGATGAACGCCGAGCTGGAAAGCAACTCGTTCGCCAAGCTGATCATGGCCAACAGCTCGGCCACCCACCTGCCAGGCCTGGTGTTTTCCGACCCTGGCTTCTACCTGGAACTGGACCAGACCAAGCAGTACAACGAGGGCCTTGGCAGCGCCGACCCGCTGGGCGAAAACGGCGAGCAGGTGGTGTTCCGCGACAGCCCGCTGACGGCTGGCCCGGACACCCACTACATCCGCTATGCCGGTGCCGAGCACATCGTGCTGGGCGGCACCAACGGGGACGATATTCTGGTCTCCAGCGAAGGCGACGACACGGTCTGGGGTGATGCCGGCAACGACCGCATCGAGGGTGGCGACGGCAACGACCAGCTGCGCGGTGGGGCCGGCGACGACATCATCAGCGACATGGGCGGTGACGACAACATCCAGGGCGGCGACGGCAACGATGTGTTGCACGGCGGTAATGGCATCAACCTGATCATCGGCGGTTTCGGCAATGACTTCATCGTCACCGGTGAGGACGCCTCCGAAGCCATTGGCGGCCAAGGCAATGACTTCATCCTCGGCAGCAAGGCCAACGAGCAGGACATGGGCAACGAAGGTGACGACTGGATCGAGAAGGGCACCTCGGACGGCGCGCCTGGCGACAACTTCGACCCGCTCGGCAACGACCCCGTCATCGGCAATGACGTATTTGTCGGCGGCAACGAGAACGACAAGTTCAACGGTGAAGGCGGCGACGACATCATGGTCGGCAGCCTGGGGTTCGGCGACCGTTACATTGGTGGCTCGGGCTATGACTGGGCAACCTTCAAGGACTTGGCCCAAGGCGTGTCCATCGACATGAGCGACCGCTTCTTCGATGTGCCACTGGTACCGGGTTCGGGCGCTTCGACGCTGGTGCGCTTCGACATCATGGAAGGCCTGTCGGGCTCGGCGCATGGCGACTTCCTGCGCGGCGACAGCGAAGACGCCACCTCGCTGCCTACTGCAGGTGCTAACGGCAGCGTGTTGACCAACATCAGCCTGATCGACGGCCTGGCCGGCCTGCTGGCGGCCGGGGCGACCTTCTATGACGGTGGCAACATCATCCTCGGCGGCAGCGGTAGCGACCTGCTCGAAGGCCGGGGTGGCGACGATATCCTCGACGGCGACAAGTGGCTGAACGTGCGCATCAGCGTACGCGCCAACCCTGATGGCAGCGGCCCGGAAATCGCCAGCTTCAACAGCATGGAGCCGATGGTGCCGTTCATGCTCAATGGCACCTACAACCCGGGCCAACTGGTGATCGTGCGGGAGATCCTCAGCGGTGCCGACAATTACGACACGGCGGTGTTCTCGGGGGTGGCTACCGACTACAGCGTGGTGGTCGATGGCAACTCGGTGACCGTCACCGACCTGGTGGCCGGTCGCGATGGCGTCGACCACCTGACCGGCATCGAGCGCCTGCAGTTCTCTGACAGTTCGCAGGCCTCTGGCGTCGGTACGGCAGTCAACGCCGGCCCCACCGGCCACCTGGCGATTCTCGATGCTAGCACCGGCCTGCGCGACGATACGCCCGTCAGTGGCCAGCTGCTGAGGGTAAGCAACCTCGCCGTGCATGACGCGGACAATGTCAGCGCAACCAATGCGACCGGTGCGGTGAACGGCCCCGTGGCCTACTACTGGCAAGTCGAGGCGCTGCCGGGTTCCGGGGTTTATGAAGACATCACGGTTGTGGCCGCTGGTGAAGCGACACGGGTCACCGGTACGACCTACCGCGTCACGGACGATGTCGCCGGCCTGAACATCCGCGTGCGTGCGGTGTACCAGGACGCCAAGGGCACGCTGGAAATCGTCGATTCGACGCCGAACAGCGCGCCGAGCGCCGGGCCGACCGTGACCGGGCTGCTGGTGCAGAATCAGACGCTCACCGCCAACCCGGCCACCATCGTCGATGCCGACGGCCTGAGCAACCCTCAGTTCACCTTCCAGTGGCAGTCCAACCGGGGTGTCGGTTGGGTCAACATCGCCGGCGCCATCAGCAGCACGTTCGTCCTGACCCAGGCGCAAGTGGGGCAGAACATGCGGGTGGTGGTCAGCTACGTGGATGACTTTGGCGTGCAGGAAAGCGTCGCCTCCGACATTCTCGACCCGGTGGCCAACGTCAACGATGCGCCGACCGGTGCGTTGCTGATCAGCGACACCACGCCCGACCAAGGCCAGACGCTGACCGCGCTCACCGGCGCAATTGCCGACATCGACGGCCTGGGGGCCTTCAGCTTCCAGTGGCAGCAAGGCACCGGCGGCACCTTCACCGATATTGCCGGGGCCACGGCGGCCACCTTCACCCCCGGCTTCACCCAGGGTAACCAGCAGCTACGGGTGATCGTGCGCTACACCGACGGCTTCGGCACCCTGGAGTCGCTGACCTCGGCGGCGACCGCTGCAGTCACCGTGCCACCGGGTGTTGTACTGGTTGGTACCAATGGAGCCAACACCCTGACCGGTGGCGCAGGCAATGACGTGATCTCGGGCTTGGGCGGCAACGACACGCTCAACGGCCTGGGCGGCAGCGACCAGCTGTTCGGTGGCATTGGCAACGACATCCTCAATGGCGGTGACGACCCTGACTTGCTCAATGGCGAGGATGGCAACGATACCCTCAACGGCGGGCTTGGCGCAGATGCCATGAATGGCGGTGCCGGCAACGATACCTTCCTGGTCGACAACGCCGGAGATACGGTCACCGAGGCACTCAATGGTGGCACGGACCAGGTGCAGACCAGCCTGGCCAGCTACACCCTTGGTGCCAACGTCGAGAACCTGACCTATACCGGCAGCAGCGCCTTTACCGGTACCGGTAACGCGCTGGCCAACACCCTCACGGGGGGTGCCGGCAACGACCTGCTCAACGGCGGTGCGGGTGCCGACCGCTTGGTGGGTGGCGTGGGCAACGACACCTATGTGGTGGATGATGCCGGGGATGTAGTGGTCGAGGCGACGGGGGCCGGTACGGACCTTGTGCGTACCACGCTGTCCAGCCACACCATGGCGGCCAACGTCGAGAACCTGGCCTTTACCGGGGTGGGCAACTTCACCGGCACGGGTAACGGGCTGGCCAACATCATCGACGGTGGGGCAGGTAATGACACGCTCAGCGGCGACGGCGGTAACGATGTGCTCAACGGCAATGCCGGCAACGACACCCTCAACGGCGACGCCGGGAACGACCAGCTGTTCGGCGGCCTGGGAGACGACCAACTGCGCGGTGGAGGGGGGGACGACAGCCTCGATGCCGGTGGCGGCAACGACACGTTGCTGGGGGAGGCCGGTAACGACAACCTGAACGGGGGCGCTGGCGATGACAGCCTGGATGGCGGCAACGGCAATGACACCCTGCAGGGCGGCGATGGTAACGACACATTGTTCGGCGACGTGGGTACCGACACCCTGATCGGGGGGGCCGGCAACGACTTCCTCAACGGTGCGGCAGGTAACGATACGGTGGTGGGTGGGGCCGGTAACGACACCCTGATCGCCACCGATGGCAACGATGTGTTCCAGTTCGCTGCAGGCTTTGGCAACGACTTGATCATCAATTTCGATGCCATTGCGGCGGGTGGCCAGGACCGGCTGGATATCACCGCCCTCAACATCACCGCAGCCACCTTTGGCGCCAGTGTGACCATCGCCGATGTTGGTGCGGACACCTTGGTAAGTATCGGTGCTGCCGACTCCATACGTTTGGTGGGGTTGGCAGATGCAACCACGGTGACCGCCGCAGACTTCATCCTCGCCGGTTGAGGGGCGCTGGGGTTAGCTGTTACGGGTACAACAGGGGGGCTGCGCAGCAGCCCCTTTTTCTGCGCAAAGAGTCGCCGAATGGTTCCCCGGGCCTGTCCAGCGACCACGGCAGTTGCTTCGCGTTATACTTCGCGCCTTTTGCCCGTGCCGGAATCCGCCCATGCGCCAGGTTTTGCTCATCGTCGATGTTCAGTCCACCTTCAGCCCACCCGAGTGGCTGGTCGATGGTTTGCGGCGGTTGTCAGCGAACATTCCCACCATAGCCTCGGTCGAGTTGCACGATGAACAGGTCACGCCGTTCGAGCGCCAGCTCGGTTGGCACCCGGCGGCCGAGGACGAAAGCCTGGTCGAGGCCGACCAGGTGTTCGTCAAGCATGGCTATGGGCAAAGTGCCGAAGCTATCGACTACATCCGGCAATTGGGTGTAGAGCGGGTGCTGGTGTGTGGGCTGCAGACCGAAACCTGCGTGCTGGCCGCCGGCTTTGCCCTGTTCGATGCAGGGCTGATGCCCACGCTGGTGACAGACATGACAATAGGGTCGTCGCTGGACCGTTCGGGCAAGCTGGGTACCGACCTGTGGAAGCACCACTTCCGCCAGGTCACTACCTCGGCCGAGGTGCTGGCTGAACTGGCCGGACGCACGTAGTGCATGCGCCGGCGGGGTCATCTTCGTTCAGGCAGAGGTGACGCGTTCAGCTGGATCGGCTCCACGCGCCTGGTGCTGTTTGCGCCTGCGGGTAAACAGCAGGCGCAACAGGGTGTTCCAGCAATAGCTCACCAGTACCCCTCCAGCGAGTGCCAGGGCCACCTCGAACAGCGGGTGCCTGAAAACATGCTCCGCCACCGACTCGAACTGGAAATGCGTCAGGTAGATATACAAGGTTGACGAAGCGATCACCGCACCTGCCCGTGCAACCAGGGCGGGTACTGGCACCGAGCGGAACCAGACAAGCGCCAGTATCGCTGGCAGGGCGATGTCGACATAGTGTGTGAGCGCTTGCCAGCCAACACCGGCAACCGCCATCAGGTCCAGCTCACCCACCACCAGCACGGCCACCGCACTGGCCACCCATTTGCGTGAGGTCGTGTCGGCATGGTGCACGGCCATGCCCAGCACCATCACCGCCAGGAAGTGCTGGGGTACACGGTTGAGCAAGGCACTGGCGTCGAATACGAACTGGTTGAGGAACACATCCAGCGCTACCAGTGCACAGGCAGCGATGATCAGCCAGCGAAACGGGTCGGCAACCAGCACCTGGCGCACGCGCTTGATCGACAGCACCAGGCCAATGATCACGATCATCTGCACCAACACTTCGATGTACCAATAGTTGAACAGGCTGACCTCGCTGGCGGGGAACCAGTTGGAAACCAGCAGCAGCGATTGCCAATGCAGCCGGTCGAATACCAGCTGGATCAATGCGGTATACAACAGTGTTGGCACCACGATGGCTGCCAGTGACCTGAGCAGCGTGCGTGCATCGCCACGCGCTTCGATGGCCTTGAGCTGAAAGCGCGCCAGGGCGATGCCGGAGACCAGAAACAGCACCGAGGTTTCGCCGACGATCAGCCAGTGGTCGAACTCGCCCAGGTGGCCGACCACAATCAGGATGATCGCGAGCATGCGGATGAACACCGGCATCTCCATCACCCGCCACGTACCTTTGGGTGGCGTACTCAGCTCGGCCAGCTGGCACACCGGCAGGGTTTCCCAACGTTCAGGCAGGTGGCCGATGAGTGCTTCGAGCACGCGCGAAGCCTGTACGAACGACAGCGAGTCGCCGCCCAGCTCGACAAAGCTCAACCTGGCGTCCAGGCGCGGCACCTGGAGGATGCGTGCCCAGGCTGTACTCAGCTTTTCGGCCAAGGGTGACAACGGTGGGCTGATACTGTCGTCAAATGCCGCAGGCAGCGCGCGTTTGTCGACCTTGCCGTTTGGGGTGAGCGGCAGGGCATCAAGGAACACGAACAGCGCCGGAACCATATAGTCAGGCAGCTGGCCGGCGAGGGCCTGGCGCAGTTCGTCAGCTCGGGTGGCCTGCTGTGCGACGCAATAGGCCACCAGCCGGGTCGATGCACCCTCGTGGTTGGCCAGGACCACGCATTGCCCTATGTGTGGGTGCCGGCTGATGGTGTTCTCGATTTCCGCCAGCTCGATGCGATGCCCACGGATTTTCACCTGGCTGTCAGCACGCCCCAGAAAACTGGCGCTGCCATCGGCCAGGTAGGTGCCCAGGTCGCCCGTGCGGTAACAGCGGTCAGCCGCGTCAGCGGTGAACGGGTTGGCGATGAATTTGGCTTCGGTCAGCCCCGGGTCGCCCCAGTAACCCCGCGACAGGTAGGGGCTGCGGATCAGGATTTCGCCTGTCTCGCCCTCGCTGACCAGCTGGTTGGCCGGGTTTATCACTAGCAATTGTGCATCGGCAATGCCTTTGCCCAAGGGCACCCGGGCAGTGTCCATTTCCGGGTCGAGGGTATGGAAAGCCATGGCCTGTGGGGTTTCGGTGGTGCCGTAGAAGTTCACATTGACGGCATTCGGTGCGATGGCGCGGACCTGCTGGTACTGCGTCGGGCTGAGTGCATCGCCACCCCAGAACAGGTAGCGCAGGTGGTCGAGAACCTGGCCGTTCAGGTGTGCGCCGGTTTCGATCAGCTTGCCCAGCGGCGGGGTGAGGTGGATCACGCTCACACCGTGCTGCTGAAGCCAGCTGGCCAGCCGTGAGGGGTCGGTCAGGGTCGACTGCGCCGGGCAGGCAATGGTTGCGCCAAGCGACAGTGGCGTGAACACGTCGCGGTATACCGGGTCGTGGCCCAGGCCAGAAAGCAGCGAGAAGGTGTCGGCCTGGGTAAAGCCGTGCTGGCGCACATGCCAGTCGATGAAGTGCACCAGCGGTGCGTGGTGGGTAAAGATGCCCTTGGGTTCGCCGGTGCTGCCCGAGGTGAAGGTGATGTAGGCCGGCTGCTCAGGGCTGACAGCGGGCAGCGCGACAGGTTGGCGAGGGAAGGCCTGCAGCGCCTCCGCGGGGGCTTCGGGCACCGTGACGACCATGGGCTGGCCGACGTCGACGGTTGCCTCGGCACAGCGCAGTATCACCGCAGGCTTCAGGGTGTTGACGATTTGCTCTATACGCGCGGCAGGGTAAGCGGCGTCAGCCACGGTGAAGGCCAGGCCGGCACGCAGGCAGCCGAGCATGGCGTATACCAGGGCGGCGCTGCGGCGGGTGACGATGACCACACGATCGGTGCCGCTGGTGGCGTTTTTAACCAGAAACGCGGCAATGCCCGCGCTGATCTGCTCCAGTTGGGAGTAGTTGCAGGTTGTGTGCTGGCCAATGATGGCAATGGCCGCCGGGCAGCGGCTGGCCTGCTGGATGAAAGCGTGGTGAATGGGCTGTTCGGCACGGTACTCCAGGCACAGCGTCGGGTTCGGGCGCAGGTCCGGCATGATGATCGAGTGCTCCGCAGGAACGTTGGGCTGGCTGGTAGCACAACGCTAGTGCAGGCTGGCTGATGGCGCCAATATTTGAAGGCTGCCTTGCGATAGCCGGGCAGGTCCAGGGCCGCAAGCGTGCCCCCATAAAACCCTGCTAACCATACGGGTTAGCGGTTGTTCCATGGGAGCCGCCTTGCGCTGCGACATGGATTGTCACAGGCCTGATTTTCAGGCCACATCCACAAGCACGATCTCGCTGTCCTCAATGGCGGTCACCCGCAGCACCGCTTCCTGCTCGATCGCCACGCCATCGCGCGCCTTGGCCCGCAACCCGTTGACTTCCACCAGCCCCTTGGCCGGCACCAGGTAACCCCGGCGTGCGGCATCGAAGCGGTACTCGGCGGTTTCACCCGCCCGCAGGGTGGCAGCCACCAGGCGGGCATCGGTACGGATCTGCAGGCTGTCCTCGTCACCCGCGCGGCCGCTGGCCAAGGTCACGAAGCCTTCGCCGCGCTCGCCTTTGGGGAACGGCCGGCTACCCCACTGCGGTGCTTCACCGGTGCGCTCCGGCACGATCCAGATCTGGAAAATGCGTGTATCGATATCTTCCAGGTTGTACTCGCTGTGCACGATGCCGGTACCGGCGCTCATGACCTGAACATCACCGGCTTCGGTACGGCCCTTGTTGCCCAGGCTGTCCTGGTGGCTGATCGCGCCTTCACGCACATACGTGATGATTTCCATGTCGCGGTGCGGGTGCGGTGGGAAGCCGCTGCCGGCCGCGATCAGGTCGTCGTTCCAAACCCGCAGGTTACCCCAGTGCATGCGTGCCGGGTCGTAGTACTCGGCAAACGAGAAATGGTGGTGGGCATCGAGCCAGCCATGGTTGGCGTGGCCGAGGCTTTCGAAGGGTCGCAGTTGCAGCATGGTCGTGCTCCTTGAATCAGTGGAATGACGCCATGATGCGCGAAAGAACCATCGAAAATAAGCGTAAATATCGGCTTAAAACAATCTGTTTTATAGATGTTTTTTATGTGGCGTTTTATTCGCTTCATCGCCTAATCCACTGATCTGCAAGCATTCGCTGGCGATTTTTCGTCGATGCGGCGAACATGCCTGCTGTTTTGATTTTCAACGGAGTGACCGTGGCCCACGAGCAACCCTTGGCCCCCGCCGACCTTACCCCGCCTGCCCAGTTGCCCTGGTTTCGCCGCCTGGCTGCCCGCTTGCTGGGGCGTGGCCTGACCCGCCTGCAAGCCCAGCACCGCGACTCGTGGTTCCTCGGCCACGCCACAGGCCAGCGCACTGGCCATGCCGATGGTGTGCGTGAGGGGTTCGAGCGTGGTCGCGTGGAGGGCTATGAAGCGGGGCGCCAGGTGCTGGTGATCCGCGATACGCGCCCCGACAGCGCCGCCGTGCCAGGCCAGGATGACAACTTGTTCGACGACTGGCGCCTGCCGTTGACGGCCGAGTTGAAGAAGCGCTTCAAGGCCGATGTCGCCCAGCGCCTGCCCGCCGAAGCCCAGCCCAGCGCCGCGCAATGGAAGCTGATCTTCAGTGACACCCCGTCTACCTGCGTGGTGGCAGGCGCCGGGGCAGGCAAGTCCACGTCGCTGGTGCTGCGTATCCTGCTGCTGCGTCATTACCTGGGTTACGAGCTGGATGCAATGACCGTGGTCACCTTCACCCGCGAATCGCGCAAGGACTTCATCAAGCGCCTGCTGCAGGTGTTCGCCCTGTGGCAGATCAACCTGCAGCCTGTGCAGGCCCGCGAGCTGGTGCGCACGTTCCATTCGCGCATCCTGCCGCTGGTGCGCAGCCTGCCGGGCTTCGGCCAGGTGCGTGCATTTGAAACACTGGGCCACGAGATGCCTGCGGGGCGTGAGGCCGAGGCCGACAGCAACCCGTTCGACCTGCGCCTGAACGATGCCCAGCGCCAGCAGCTGAACCAGTGCTACAGCAGCTTGCTGGGCGAGAGCCCGCGTTTTGCCGAGCTGGTCGGCCAGTTGCGCAGCGAAGCCTTGCAACTGAAACCGCTGGACCCGAACAACCCCGATGTGCAGAAGCGCGCACAGGTGACCCAATTGGCCGCCCAGCGCGACGAAGAACTGTGCGACGTGATCGAGGACCTGTGGTTTGCCGCCGGCGTCTGGCCGATCAAGGGCATCGAGCCCTGCCGCGAAACGGTCGACATCCGTGGCAGCCGCTTCCATGTGCATGGCCGCCTGGAAGGCCAGGGGCCTTTGGTGGTGCTGGGCTTCGACCCCGCACAAAGCGCGCAATACCAGCGCCCCGGCGCCAAGCTGACCGTGCGTGCCGAGTGGGCGGTCAAGCGCACACTGTTGCAGGCGTTCTGCGACAGGCCGCTGATCTGGCTCGACAACTACGCCATGGCCAGGCGCCTGGCGGCATCGTTGGCGGGCGATGCCGTGGCCGGTCCTGGCTTCGAGTACAAGGTCAAGGGCGAACTGGCCCCGGCGCCGCTGCTGGATGCGTTCGTCAGTGCCGCCAATTTCATCGAAAACCTTGGGTTGGAGGTGAACAATGCGGTGGCGGCGATGAGCTTCCCGTCCGGCGATAGCGATGCACTGTTCTTCGAGGCCCTGGCGCTGTACTGGAAGGCCCTGGAAGCGCACCTGCTGGATCAGTCGCCGCCGGTGATGAGCTACAACCGCATGTTCGCCCTGTTTGGCGAGAACAACCCAGAAAACCTGCACTTACTGCCCGATCCGTTGCTGCGGCCGCTGGCGCACCTGATGATCGACGAGTTCCAGGACGTGTCGCCGCAGATCGTCAGCTGGTTGCGTGCCTGCCTCGCTGAAATACGGCGCCGCGGCCCGGCCATGCACACCGGGCGCCATGCCCAGCATTCGTCGTTGCTGTGCGTGGGTGACGACTGGCAATCGATCTACGGCTGGCGTGGCAGTTCGCCCAAGTATTTCATGGAGTTCACCAAGGCGTTCCCGTCGCCGGCCAACACGCGGGTGATGCTGGTCGACAACTACCGCTGCCAGCAACAGGTGATCGATGCGGCCGAGCACCTGGTCAAGGGCACCCCGGCGATTGCCGGCAAGAAAGCCCGCGCCAGTGGCCCGGCGGCCGAGTTGCCCGGCTCGCCGGTCAAGGTGTTCGACCGTGACGAGGCTGCGTTGGGCGAAACGCTTGTCGAGCACTACCAGCGGGGTGAGACGGTCATGATGCTGTACCGCAAGGGCAGTGACCGGGCCTTGATGAACGAGCACCTGCAAAGCGTGCTGCACGCCGAGGCGGCGCTACCGGCCGAACAGCGCCGGCTGCGCCAGCTGACCTATCACAGTGCCAAGGGTTTGCAGGCCGATGCGGTGTTCATGCTGGGTGACTGCCAGTACCTGACCAGCTCACCCTACAAGAACCAGGTATACCGCCAGGCCGGGCTGGGCAAGGCAGGTGATGCCCAACCGTTCGATACGGCACAGAAGGAAGAAGTGCAGCGCTTGGCCTACGTGGCGGTGACCCGTGCAGTACAGCACTGCTATTGGCACGTGGAGGCCGCCAATGGTGACGCCGCAGCGGCCCCACGGGCGTCCAGCCAGGTGGACGGCAAGCAGGCCTTCTTCGAAGACCTGCGCGGGCAGTGAGTGGGGTCAGCGGCCGATTGTTTGCGTCTGGCGGGTGAGGCTGATCAGCAGACCGGTTTCAACCTGCTGCTGCTCGGCAGTCAGCGCGTCAACGCCCTGGCGATACTGCTGCTCGTTGAGCACTACGCGACGTAGCCTGCCGTCAGCATCCACCGGGCTTTCAGGCATGACCCTGGCCAAGGCTCGTCGCACCGAGCTGTCCAGGGATGTCACCGGCTCGGCGGTTTCATCCAGGCAGTAATAGAGGTAATCAAGGCCTGGCCGCCAAAAGTCGGTGATCAGGCTGAACTGGGCCGCATGCTCTCGTTTCAAGTACTCGACCCAGCCCGGCTGCTGGGTCAACCATTGCTCCCGAGCGATGGCATCCCTGTCCAGGGAAAGGACCGCAGCTTTCACCATTTCGATGATTGTGTCGTTGATTCTGGCCGTATTGCGGTACAGCATGCCTCGGCTCGGCTCGGGGTAGTCCAGCGCGCTGGCCAACGACTGGCGCAAGGCCAAACGTACCTCCACATCGTCCACCAGCCCCGTTTGAAGTTCGCTGTCCGGAAAGGCTGAGGGGTCGTCGAGCTCATCGTAGGGGGGGAGGTTTTCATCGAAGGCCCCGTCGAGCAGCGCCTGTTTGCGCAAGGACCTTCTCCAGCTGATGCGATCGGCCAGTTGATTGACCTGACTGCGTCGATACAACTTGCCATACAGGCTCAGTAGATCAGCCGGCCGACTGCCGGCGACGGCTGCAGCTTCGTGGGCCAGCACTTCTATCTCCAAGGCACTGAACGCGTCGGCACCCGCGTCGCCACAGGTTGGCGGGAAGTCGCCGGCCACGGTGGCGAGGCGCTCACGCAGCACGGTGTCGTGGGCAGCGTCATCCAGCAGCTTCCAGACGCGCGTCCTCAGGGCCTCGCCATCACGCTGCGCTTCTGCCGACTGGGCAAGACGTTCGAGTACGCCCAGCAGCGCTGCGTTTTCACCTTGGTCGAACAGATCGCTCCACAGCTGCTCCTCGGCATTGCTCGCCTCGCCACGGAAAACGCCTTGCCACAGTGGCACGTCTTCTGCGTGCTCGAAGACGTTGACGCCGCTGCTGCCCAGGCGTGCACGTGTCTGGGCTTCCAGGGTGTTGTAGTTGAACAGCCAGCGGCGCTCCGGCAAGTGCGCGGCGACATCGCGGGCAAACGGGGTACGCAGCACACCAGGCAAGTCTGGCAGGGTACGAATGCGGTTGGACGAAAGGTTCAGATAGCGCAGTTGGTACTGGGGCTGGCTCATCAGGACGGTCAGGCTGTCGGGCCACTGCTGCAGTTCGCAACGCTCAAGCTCCAGGTGGACAAGACGGGCCATGAAGCGCAGGTCGGGTGCCAGTTGCAGTGGGTTACCTGACAAGTGCAGTAGTACGGGGTGGATCATGTCCTGAAACTGGGCGGCAAGGCTTTCGTCGAGGGTGATTTGATTGTGGGCCAGGCCGAGGGCATCCAGGGGCAGGCGCGTCAGGAAGCCCAAACTGGTGGTGTCGAGTTGCAGCCGGTTGCGACTGAGCCACAGGAGTCGCAAGCCGGGCATTGCCCCGATGGCCTGTTGGGCGGTGGGTGAAAGGGTGGTCAGGCCATTGTCTGTCAGGCCCAGCTCGCGTAGCCGCGGTGCCGACCTCAGCGCCTCGAACAGTGTTTCTGCATCGATGTCCGGGTTGCCGACGATTTCCAGGGTTTCCAGGTTAGGGAAGTTCGTCAGGAAGCTGCCCTCCAGGCGCCGCATCTGCAGCCCCTCGAGCCTGAGATTGCGAATATGCGGCATGCGTGCAGTGAAAGCGGGTAGCGCTTCGAGCTGCATACGGTCCAGTACCAGTGTTTCGGCTTGCGCGCCACCTTCACGGCGGGAAGCGCTCATCAGTCGCTCGGTGCATTGCTGGCGATCAAAGCGCTCTTCAAGGGTGCGGGCGGTGCTTACCCAACGGTTGAGATCTCGGTTGAGAGTACGCTGCTCGACCTCCAGCTGGTTGATCGCGCTACCCAGGTCGCCTCCTCGAGCCAGTTCGGCTTGTAGCCCGGTGATTTGCTCGCTGCTGAGTTCGGGGTAGAGCGCCCGGAGTCGACGTGCAGCCGGCAAGGCGCGTCCTTGCAGGCCTCGGCCGCTCAGGGGATAGCCCAGCCGGCCGTTGGCCAATCGCAAAGGGGAGCGGAACCTGGGGTTGATGGGCTGTTGGCCAAGCAGTGAGGCGCAGTGCTGGCGATCACCTAGGGCGAGTTGCAGCAACCGGGCCGGTTCAGCCTGCGGGTGCGCGGCTTGCAGCGCCTGCTTGATGCGTAGACTGTCGTCGTTGGCCAGGCTGGGCCTGAACAGGCCGAGGAGGGCACGATCAAGCCGCGCTCGAGCTTGCAGAAGGCGTGCTTCCTCGGCAATGCGAAGCGGCACTCGTCCGTTTGTCAGACGTTCCCGTTCGGCGTTGCTGATGTTGGCAAGCAACTCTTCAAGCGCGCTGTCCGGCAGCCCGGGAAACTGCCGGGCGAGGGTTTGTGCAGTGGGTGGGTGTGTGGGACGGCGTCTTTGTTGCAGGCTCTCGAACAGCGCCTCGCGATGCTGTTCCAGGTGTTGCGCGAGTTTGTTGTTCAGTGCTGATGATCGGTGCTCGGTGGGTGTGTCACCGAGCAACTGCTCAATGGCTTCTTCATCCATCTGATCCAGCACGGTTTGGCTCAACTGGCCATTGTCCAGGTCGGTACGGGTAATTTCGATTTCTGTCTGGCCCAGCGTGTGAGGGGGGCCGTAGCGCAACGATTCGCCCCAGGGTTCTGGCCCTTGGTAAACCTTCAGCACGTTCCCCTCGGGCCACCCCGGCAGGCGCAGCAACTCAGGCAAGGCAAAGTTCTTGTACGCAGCCAGCGGCAACCCATGGCGTACGCAGTTGATGATCTGTTGTGTCTGATTGTCCAGTTGCAACCGCTGCAGCGTGTCGATCAACAAAGCGGGTGGAGGCAGGCCCGCTGCCTGGGCACGGCGCAGCACGTCTGGATCGGTACCGGTAGTGCGCATGGCATGGTCCAGTTCGCTGTCGTCCAGGCCTGCGCTATGGCTGCCGAGGCGGCGCGCAAGCTGTTCACGTTCCCATTCCAGAGGCTGTTCATGGGCCAGTTGCCAGCGGGCGTTACCATGATGCAGCAAGCGTGGGGCATAGGCCTGCGCATCCTCGGGGTGGCGCACGCGCCATTGCTGATCAACGCCCAGAAACACCTCGTACAGGGTCCCATCCAGCTTCAGGTAGGTCTTTCCGTCGACGTGCACATGGCCGAGCAAATCGGGTTGAGCCCCCTCAGGAATAGCCGCCGTGCTCGCATAGGGTTTCATGTCGGGGTGCCAAAGCACTTCCTTGTCTTCATGCCATACACTTTTCAGTGCATCGACAAAGCCAGACGCCTGGACGATCCTGGTGCCCACTGCAAAGCCGGCAATCACGCCCGCGTTGATGGCCAATGATTCCAGCTGCGCCAGTGCCTGCCGGGTATCACCTTCTTCCCAGGCCTCGAACCCGGTGAAAACAGAGCTCATCAGGTCGTATGCAAAAACGCCTAGCATGACCGTGTTCAACCCCGGCACGAAGAACGCGGCGACATTCAGCACGTTCATCCCCAGGTCGAACCAGTACTTCAGACGCTCATTGCGGGCGTTGGCGTCGACTTCGGCGGTAGGGACTGCAATGGTTTTTGCGTCGGCCTTCATGCGCGCAAGGTGTGCGTTGTATAGGTTCGTCCAAGGGTCGGTTCGGATTGGCGAGAGCGTGAAAGGGATCACTGGCATGATGCGGGGTTTGCGTATGCCCGCTTCATCCTCTTCGAACAGCGCAATTTCCAGCTTAACGGCAAGTTCTTTTTGCCTGTCCTTGTAGGCGAAATGCACCAAGGCGCGGCGAAACTCGCTTTGCAATAGCCGGCTGCGCAGGTGCTTGCCCGCTTCCTGACGAGAAGCGAACTCCCTTACCGGGTGCTCGCTGTCGCCAGGGACATACACAATGCAGGGGTTAGTGCGGTAAGGGTTGTCTGGCCCGATGAACAGTACTTCGTGGACGGGGACATCGAAGAGGTTGAAGTTCCAGCAATGCAACGCCTCGTTGTCATAGGTGGGGTGAGGGCTGCCGTCGCACAGCTGCGCAAGCGCATCGAGCCCGGCCTCGCTCAGCAGGCCTTTGAGCCTGGCGATCAATGCCTGGACCCTCAAGGCCTCACGGTTCGCTGCAATCGACAGGCGCTGGATTTCAGCGCGATTGGCGCCTTCATGGGTTGCAAGCAGATGGTCTTGATAACGTTTGCCAAGGTCCAGCGCCCGACAATGCCTGACGAAGTCCGCCATCGTCAGGCCTGCCAGGGGCGTGTCGCTGCCAGCGGCGTTGGTGAGCCTGCTGTAAGGACCGACTTCGTCCAGCCCCTCGAAGTTGTGCAGGGCAGCCTCCAGCAAACTGCGTGTTTGCGGCTGGCCTACGGGGCGGGTGGCCAGCACATCCGCTTCCACGTCCGGGACCAAAGGCGTTTCCACATCGGGAACGCCAACCCAGATGTTGGCCTCTGACTCAAAGGGCTGGAAGACATACTGCGCTCTGTCTACGGGTACATTCAGCTTCAACCGCTCGGTCAACAGTGGGCCGCAGAACGCGATGATGTCCTTGAACTCGCCTAGCGCCTGTTTGACTTGCGCCAGCCGTTTGTTACGGGTTTGCAATGCGTTGTGCAACTGCTCACGCGTTGGCTCATCGGCAGTGGCATACCACGCGTAAGGGCTGCCATCTTCATCGAGATATTCCTTGTACAGGCTCTGCACCACCTTGCGCGTATGCGTCGGATGGAGCGCCTTGCTCCATTTCGGTAATGAGCGTGTTATCTGGTTTTGATGCAACGGTGTCGGGGTTGTCATGGTCACCATCTCTTTTGTGGGGGGAGATAGTCCACGCTGATCAAGGCGCCGGGGTGCGGTAGATAGTTGTTGGCCGCGGTCGGTCCTGCGTATGCGCGGGTCGGTGGGGGGCTGGCAGCGAGGGAGCATCTGCGAGAGGGTGAGGCAGGTCATGGTGCAGGCTTCAGCCAAGGAGAATTGCAATGCGTTCGCTGTGCAGTCCGAAAGATCACCTGCTAGACCTCGATGGCGTTGAAATAGCGGTTCGCACCTGGGGGGCAGAAGACGGTATTCCCATATTGGCCTTGCATGGCTGGCTGGATAACGCTGCCTCGTTCGAGCGCCTGGCACCGATGCTGGACGGCTGCTTCGTGGTGGCCCCCGACCTGATCGGCCATGGCCGTTCTGGCCATCGTCGCCACGACAGCGGCTATTACCTGTGGGAGCATGCCGAAGACATGCTGGCGGTAACCGACAGCCTGGGCCTGGCGCAATTTCATGTGCTGGCCCATGGGATGGGCACCGGTATAGCATCGCTGCTGGCGGCCATGACCAGTGGCATTGCCAGCATGACCTTCCTCGACGGCATGGGGGCACCGTTCACGGTGGCCGAGGATGACCGGGTGCAGCACCTGGCGCGGGCCTACCGGCTCAAGCGCATGGTACAGCGCAGCCAGTTGCCGGGTTTTGCCGAGCCGGATGTTGGTCGCTTCGACGACCTGGACAACGCCCTGGCGCAACGCCGCGAGCGGCTGGACACCGAACTGTCGGAAGGTGCCGCTCGGCTGCTGGCGCTGCGCGACCTGCTACAGCTGGACGATGGCTATTGCTGGCGCCACGACCCGCGACTGGTATTGCCCGAACCCATGCCACTGACCGAGCGCGAAGCCTGCGACCTGCTCAGCCAGATCCGCTGCCCGTTGTACCTGCTGTTCGGCCGCCAGGGGGCCTTCACCGGCGAGGCCTTTACCCGGCGTCAGGCCGCCTTGCCCAGCCAGGCGAAAGTCTCCTGGCACCCAGGTGGGCACCACTTCCACCTGGATGCGCCGGACCGGGCGCTGGTCGACCAGTTGCTGCGTATCCTGACGCGCCATGAAGGGGGCGTACTGCAACGCTTGGTGAACGAGTAGCTGATTCTGGTCACGCCGGGTGAACCTGGGCTATGGTGGCGAACGTATTCACAAACACGCCACAGGGAGCCCGGCATGCGGCCTTTCACCATCAAGCACATCGACCACCTGGTGTTGCGGGTCAGCGACCTGCCGCGCAGTGTTGCCTTTTACACCGAACTGCTTGGCTGCACCGTCAGCCGCGTGCGCGAAGACCTGGGCATGGTGCACCTGGCCACGGGCACGGCGATGATCGACCTGGTAACCCTGGATGGCCCGCTGGGGCAGCCAGGCGGAGCTGCACCGGGCGTGGAAGGGCGCAACCTGCACCATTTCTGCCTGCGCATCGAGCCGTTCGACGAGGCCGCGTTGACGGCCTATCTGGAAGCCGCCGGGGTAAAGGTGGAGCCTGCCGAGAAGCGTTATGGTGCCGAAGGGGAGGGGCTTTCGCTGTACTGCTACGACCCGGATGGTAATCAGGTCGAGTTGAAGGGGCCGGTAGTGCCTGGCGGGTGAAACCGCCCCCGCCAAAATCGTCAGCCAACCCGCTATCGCCCGGCACCCCGGTGCTGCGTGTCGTACAGGCCGCCCTCTCGTGCAGGGCCCGGCGGGTGGATATCCAGCCAATCCCGATTATGCTTCATGAACCTTGCTGCGATCCGAGGCGGCCCGCCTCGTCGTGCTTCGCGCAACCAAAGCAAGCGCCAGGGCCTGGGTGCGACGGTGAAGTGAGTGTGAGGTGCTCCGGCCTGCATGACAACATGACGGAGGCAACCCATGGCGGTTCTCGACAGCACATCCACGGGCAGCGCGCCCCAACGCGGTATCACCAAGGAGGAGCGCAAGGTCATCTTCGCCTCGTCCCTGGGCACGGTATTCGAGTGGTACGACTTCTACCTGTACGGCTCACTCGCCGCGATTATCGCCAGGCACTTCTTCGCTGGCGTCAATGAAACCACCTCGTTCATCTTTGCCTTGCTGGCCTTTGCCGCCGGCTTTGCCGTCCGACCGTTCGGCGCCATCGTGTTCGGTCGCCTGGGCGACATGATCGGGCGCAAGTACACCTTCCTCATCACCATTGTCATCATGGGCCTGTCCACCGCAGTGGTGGGGCTGCTACCGGGCTACGCCACGATCGGTGTGGCCGCGCCGATCATCCTGATCACCCTGCGCTTGCTGCAGGGGCTGGCGCTGGGCGGTGAGTACGGCGGCGCGGCCACCTACGTGGCCGAGCATGCGCCCAAGGGCCGCCGCGGCTTTTTCACTGCCTGGATCCAGACGACTGCCACCCTGGGGCTGTTCCTGTCGCTGCTGGTGATCATGGCCTGTCGCACGGCCATGGGGACGGAAGCGTTCGAGGCCTGGGGCTGGCGGATACCGTTCCTGCTGTCGATTCTGCTGCTGGCGATTTCGGTGTACATCCGCCTGCAGCTGAACGAGTCGCCGGTGTTCATGAAGATGAAGGCCGAGGGCAAGGCATCCAAGGCGCCCCTGACCGAATCGTTCGCCCGCTGGGACAACCTCAAGGTGGTGATCATGTCGCTGCTCGGCGGCACCGCCGGCCAGGCCGTGGTGTGGTACACCGGGCAGTTCTACGCGTTGTTCTTCCTGTTGCAGACGCTCAAGATCGAGGCGCAGACCGCCAACCTGCTGATTGCCGGTTCACTGTTGATCGGCACACCATTCTTCATTTTCTTCGGCAGCCTGTCCGACCGGATTGGCCGCAAGAAAATCATCATGGCCGGCTGCATCATCGCCGCGCTGACCTACTTCCCGATCTTCAAGGCACTGACCGAGTACGGCAACCCGGATGTATTCGTTGCCCAGGAGCAGAACCCGGTTGTGGTGGTGGCCGACCCGGGCCAATGTGCATTCCAGTTCGACCCGGTGGGCAAGGCCAAATTCACCAGCTCCTGCGACATTGCCAAGAGCCTGCTGGCCAAGCGCGCCATCCCCTATACCAATGAAGCGGCGGAGCCCGGCAGCGTGGCACAGATCCGCATTGGCGAACGGGTATTGCCGAGCTTTGATGGCAGCAGCCTGGCGGCGGCCGACTTCAAGGTGCAAAGCGAAGCGTTTACCGCAACCCTGAGTGGTGCATTGAAAGAGGCGGGCTACCCGGAAAAGGCCGACCCGGCGAAGATCCACTACCCGATGGTGCTGTTGCTGCTGACCATTCTGGTGATCTACGTGACCATGGTCTACGGGCCGATTGCCGCTTGGCTGGTGGAGCTGTTCCCGGCGCGCATCCGCTACACCTCGATGTCGCTGCCTTACCACATCGGGAATGGCTGGTTCGGCGGCTTCCTGCCGACCGTGGCGTTTGCCATGGTGGCAGCGACCGGGGATATCTATTACGGCTTGTGGTACCCGATCGTGATTGCCGTGATGACAGCGGTGCTGGGGATCTTCTTCCTGCCGGAGACCAAGGATCGGGATATCACTCACACCTGAAGGTCGAGTTTGCCTGTGCCGGCCCCTTCGCGGGTGAACCCGCTCCTACAGGTACTGCTGTAGGAACGGGTTCACCCGCGAAAGGATCAACACAGGCCTCGAAAGCTTTGTAGGAGCGGGTTCACCCGCGAAGAGGCCGGCACAGGCGATCAATCAGTCGAAGTAGCCACGAAGCCCGAATGCATACCCGGTATCCACAGCTGTCGCCTCACCCCGGCTCCAGCGCTTCTTCAGCACGAACTCGAATGCCGGCTCGTACAACCCGTCGCGCACCAGTGCCCCCGCCAGCACCTCCACGTCGTACCAGCCATTGTCCAGTTCGATGATCGGCCGCCCTGGCACCTGGTAACGCGCCATCAGGTCACCCAGGGTCTTGGGCGTGAAGTGCTGCAGGATGCGCCAGGTGTACAGCATCAGCGCACCGTGCTCGACCCGCAGTACATAGCCATTGCGCCGGTGCTTCAGGCGGCTGCCGGCCTCGCGCAGGGCCGGGGTGTGGTTATCGAGGGTGAACAGGATGCGGTAGGGCAGGTTGTCGACACCGGCCAGCGGCAGCACGATGCCTTCGCGCACCGCCTGGTCGCCGCTGTCACCGTGGGTGAACGCACCGGCCAGGTCGTCGGGCAGTTGATGGTCTTGCTTGAAGCGCTCGAGCAACTGGATATCGCCGAGCAGAAAGTAGTCGACCAGGTCGTTGAGCACTTCGCTGAATTCGTGGCGCATCTTTTTTCCTTGTGGGTGCGCATTGGGGTAAGGGCAACCGGCTAGTGCTTCTGGGCAATCTGGATCAAGTTGCCGCACGTGTCATCGAACACCGCCACGGTAACCGGCCCCATAGGGGTGGGTGGCCGGATGAACTGCACACCGGCTGCACATAGCCGGGTGTATTCGGCCTGGATATCGCGCACGCCGAACGAGGTGGCGGGAATGCCATCCTGCTTGAGCGCGGCCTTGTACACCTTGGCCGCCGGGTGCGCGTCAGGTTCCAGCAGCAGTTCGACGCCATTGGGGTCGTTGGGCGAAGTCAGGGTCAACCAGCGGTGCCGGCCCATGGGGATGTCGTGCCTGGGCTCGAAACCGAGTACGTAGTGGTAGAAAGCCAGGGCCTTGGCCTGGTCGTCGACGAGGATGCTGGTGACCACGATCTTCATAAGCACACACCGTTTACCTGGGGCCGATGACTATCAGTAAAGACGTTCGGGCGTTTTTGACCAGTGGTTGCAGTGCCACGGGGGCCCGTTACAGGTGCAAGCGTGGTGCGGCGCCGGTTTGCGCAGGCCTGTGAGACGAGGTACTGGCAGACCCTACAAAAAACCTGTTCAATGCATAGGTAAATCCTTCAGCGCTCAGCCCCCGCAGAGCGGCAGCCAAGGGTAAAGTGTGGGCCGTGATCCCAGCCTGCCAAGACCCGCGTCAGAGAGGTACCCTGTGGCTGCCTATACCTTGCGACAACTGAAGTACTTCGTCACCACCGTGGAAGCGGGCAGTGTGGCCGAAGCGTCACGCCAGCTGTACATCGCCCAGCCGTCCATCTCCACGGCCATCAAGAGCCTGGAGGAAAGTTTCGGTGTGCAGCTGTTCATTCGCCACCACGCCCAGGGCGTGTCATTGACGCCCAGTGGCAAACGCTTCTACGCCAAGACCAAGTCGCTGCTGCAGATGGCCCATGAGTTCGAACAGAACGCCCTGGCCGACAACGATACCGTCGCCGGGCAAATCGACATTGGCTGTTTCGAAACCGTGGCGCCACTGTACCTGCCGCGCCTGATCGCCGGTTTTCGTCAGCGCTACCCGGGTGTGGACATTCGCCTGCGCGACGGTGAACAGCAGGACCTGATCCAGGGCCTGACCGCCGGAACATTCGACCTGGCATTTCTCTATGACCACGACCTGGATGGCACCATCGAGGCCGAGCCACTGATGCCGCCGCAGAAGCCCTATGTGTTGCTACCCGAGAACCACCGCTTTGCCGGCCAGGCCCAGGTCTCGCTGCGCGACCTGTGCCCGGAGCCGATGATCCTGCTGGACGTGGCCCCTAGCCGCACCTACTTCGTCAGCTTGTTCAACGAGATGGGCCTGGCACCGAACATTGTCTTCAGTTCGCCGTCGATCGAGATGGTGCGCGGCATGGTCGGTCAGGGTTTCGGTTTTTCGTTGCTGGTAACCCGTCCGCACTCGGAATTCACCTATGACGGCCAACGCCTGGCAATGCTCGACATTGCCGAGCCGGTGGCGCTGTCGGGGCTGGCGGCGGCGTGGTTGAAGCGAGTCCAGCTGACCAAGCCGGCGCAGTTGTTCGTGGAGTTTTGCCGGGAAGAGCTGGCGAAGTTCTGAACTGAGCACGCCATGCTGCCTCGGCAGGAGGCGCATGGCGTGGCATTGCTCAGGGGCTGACCTGATAGCCGCGCCCCTGCAGGCAACCGCTGTAGGCACTGGCATGGGCCTGGTTTTTTGCCTCGTCCTGGCCGCGCCGATCCTGGCGCCGGTCCTGACGCTGGCGCATGCCACCGACCGCGGCCCCGGCGGCGGCCACTTCGCCGGCACGGTTCTGCCGGTATTGCTGCTTGGCATCGTCACCCACCCGGTCGTACAACGCGTCATGCTGGTTGCCGCGCACCTGCGCGCCTACAGCACCGGCGGCGGCACCCGCAGCTGCACCGCGAACCCGGCCACCGACATGGGGGGCGCTGGACGTCGCCGTGCCGTTTGCGGCATTGGTGGCGACGGTATTGCAATCGTTGATATCCAGTTGCATCTGCTGGCTGCTCTGGCCCTTGAGCGGCACCACCGACTGCGCCTGGGCGGCCGATGCTGCGCACAGCAGCATCAACAGGTAACTCCACGTGAACGTACGCATGGCACACCTCCACCGGGCGGAAAGCCCGCCTCACAGGATAGTTCGCCTTTGAGGTCGTGATGGAAGTTTTGCCCAGATGGTCTACACCGGATATCAGACGCCGTTCCGATTGGCCTCTTGGCCTGATCCAAGGCTACCTGCGGGCAAACCATGAGCCAGACGCAAGATCTGATCATCTGTGAGTATTGCGACACGGTGTACCACCGCGCACCGCTGCTCAAACATCAACGAGCCCTTTGCCCGCGCTGTGGCGGCGTGCTGTACCGGCACAGGTCACTGACCATCGAGCAGCGGCTGGCATTGAGTGTGACTGGCGGCGTCCTGCTGGTGTTCGCCAACTATTACCCGGTGATGACCATCGGCATGCAGGGGCTGACCCACTCGGCCACATTGTGGGACGCCGTGCAGATCCTCAGTCACGGCAGTATCACCTTCATCGCTCTGGTCATGGCGCTGTCGATCATTTTTGCGCCGCTGCTGCAAATTGCCCTGTTGTGCTGGGTGTTGGGTTTTGCCCTTGCCGGCCAGCGTGCCCCCGGCTTTGCCCTGTGCATGCGTGGCCTGGAAAGCCTGCGGCCCTGGAGCATGCTGGAGGTGTGTCTGCTGGGGGCGATGGTGGCGGTGATCAAGCTGGCGGGGCTGCTCGATGTGATCCCCGGTATCGGCCTGCTGGCCCTGGCCGCATTGAGCATGTTGATCATCCACATTGCCGGCAAGGACATCCGCGACTTGTGGGAACAGGTATGACTGCCCCGGTCAAGGCGCACGACCTTGGCTTGTGTCTGTGCCATGGCTGTGGCCAGGCATGCGACACGCGCAGTGGCGCGCACACCTGCAACCGTTGCGGCGCCGTCATTCACCGGCGCAAGGCCAATGCCATCAGCCGTGGCTGGGCGTTTCTGCTGGCAGCCCTGGTTTTCTACATCCCCGCCAACCTGCTGCCGGTGATGCACACCGAAATGCTCGGCAGTGGTACAGAAAGCACCATTGGCGGTGGCGTGCTGGAGTTCTGGGAAGCCGGGGCCTGGGACATCGCGCTGATCATTTTCATTGCCAGCGTGGGTGTGCCCGCCATCAAGTTCTTTTCCCTTGGCCTGCTGCTGTTCACTGCCCAGCGTGGTTCTTCCTGGGCCTGCCGGCAGCGTTCGCAGTTGTACCGCTTCGTCGAGCTGATCGGCTACTGGTCCATGCTCGATGTGATGGTAGTGGCGCTGGTGGCTGCGCTGGTGCAACTGCGCGGGCTGGGCACCATCGAGCCGCGTGTGGGCATTCTGTTCTTTGGCATGGTGGTAGTGCTGACCATGTTCTCTGCGATGAGCTTTGATCCACGCCTGATCTGGGATAGCCATGCCAACGAGGGGAGGCCGCATTGATGGGGCAACAGACTGACAAGCGCGAGGGCCCTGGGCAGGTTGAAGTGCGCACCCGACGTTGGAGTGTGTCGCTGGTATGGATCGTGCCGATCCTGGCGATCCTCATCGGCGCTTCGCTGGTGGTGCGCAACTGGATGCAGCAAGGGCCGGTGATTACCATTTCTTTCCACAGCGGGGAGGGATTGGTGGCGCACAAGACCCAGGTAAAATACCGCAGCGTGGTGATTGGCGAAGTGACCACGGTGGACTTGGCCGACGACAAGAAGAGCGTGGTGGCCAAGGTTCAGCTCTCCAACGATGCCCGTTCATTCGCTACCCGGGGAGCGCGCTTCTGGGTGGTGCGACCGCGCATCGGCGTGGGCGGGGTTTCCGGGGTGGACACGCTGCTTTCGGGCAGTTTCATCGGGGCTGATTCCGGCGAGTCGAAGGTGCCGGAAAAGTCCTTTGTCGGGCTGGAGCTGCCACCGCCGATCACCTATGACGAAAAGGGCAAGCGCTTTGTTCTTGTCGCCAGCGACCTCGGCTCGCTGGATATCGGCTCTTCGATCTACTACCGCAAGATCCCGGTGGGTGAGGTGGTGTCCTTTGCCCTCCAGGACGATGGCAAGGGGGTAGAGATTGGCGTGTTCGTGCAGGCGCCCTACGACACGTTCGTCACTGCTGACACGCGCTTCTGGAATGCCAGTGGCATCGACATGCAGATCGGTGCCAATGGCCTGAAGGTCGATACCGAATCGCTGTCGTCGATTCTGGTGGGCGGGCTGGCCTTCGGCTCGCCCGATTTCGCCGCGCAAGCCGAGCCTGCTGCCGACCAGGCCCGCTTCCAGCTATTCGCCGACCGCGACATGGCGCTGTCGCCTCCGCATGGCCAGGCGCAGTACCTGCAGTTGCGCTTCGACCAGGCCATGCGCGGCCTGTCGGTGGGCGCGCCAGTGGAGTTCAAGGGTGTGGAGTTTGGCCGGGTCACCTCGATCCAGCTCGATTACGATGCTACGCGGCAGAGCTTCCCGGTAGTGGTCGATGCGGTGATATACCCGCAGCGGCTAGGGCCGGTGCACCGCAAGATGCTGGCGGTGTTCAAGCACACCGAGGGCGATATGCAAGGGGCGCGGAAACTGATTGGCACCTTTGTCGAACATGGGCTGCGGGCCCAGGCGCGTAGCGGCAACCTGATCACCGGGCAGATGTTCATTTCGCTGGACTTTTACCCCGATGCCCCCAAGGTGGCCTTCGACATGGCTGCCGACCCCATCATGATCCCGACGCTGCCCGGCAGCCTTGAGCAGTTGCAGGAACAGCTGCAGCGGGTGATGGAGCGCATTGCCAAGCTGCCGCTGGAAAGCATCGCCGGTAACCTGGACGGTAGCTTGCGTGAGCTGCGCGCCAGCCTCAGGCAGTTCAATGGCCAGACGCTGCCGGAGGTGAAAGTGGCGCTGGACGAGGTACACAAGACCCTGCGTACGGCCAACTCGGCCATTTCCGAAGATTCGCCGCAGCGCGAGCGAATGGGTGAAACGCTGGACGAGCTGGAGCGCATGTCGCGTTCGCTACGTGACCTTGCCGATTACCTGGGCCGCCACCCCGAGTCGCTGATTCGTGGCCGGCCGAAAGCGGCCGGGTCCGCAGACCTTGAACCCTGAGGAGACAGCCGATGCAACGACTGCGCAATGCATGTGTGGCCAGCCTGCTGGTGTGGCTCGGGGGCTGCAGCAGTACGCCGAACAACTACCACACGTTGGTACCGAGCGACCCGGTACGTGACAGCGGCCAACGCATCCAGGTGGTCAGGGTGGCTGTGCCGCCCCAGGTCGACCGCCCACAGTTGGTGGTGCGGCAAGGGCAGAGCGGCCTGGCCATTCTGGAGACGGAGTGGTGGGGCGCCAACCTGGTGGATGAATTCCGCAGCGCCCTGCAGGACCTGTTGGGCGGCCCGGCGGGCGGTGGCAAGGCGTCGCTGCGGGTGGATGTGCAGCGCTTCGACACGGTACCAGGGCGCTATGCCTCGCTGGAGGCGGTGTGGCGCCTGAAGCAGCAAGGGCAGACCGAGCTGACCTGCCGTACGTCTGTGCAGACTGCCGCGGACAACAGCATCACCAGCCTGGTGAATGCACACCAGGCCAACCTGCGCAAGTTGGCCGAGGCGGTGCAGGGGAGTGCCCTGCAGGGTAGCTGCCGGGCATGAACCGGCCTTATTACTGCCGGGTGCTGGCTGTTTCCTGTGCCCCGTCGGCCTTGTCCTGCGGCAGCTGATCGAACTCGCGCAAGCCATCCTTGCGGTACGGGTCGCCGATCCAGCGTGGTGCTGCCACGAACTGTGGGCTCACCAGGCTCTTGGCCGGTTCATAGCGGTCGTAGCTCAATCCGGCCAGGTCTGACAGGGTATGGATCAGATGCGAACTGCTGTAGGGGCGGTTGGCCATTGCCTGCAAGTCACGCGGGTGTTCGGCCTGCCAGCTAGGCGAGGTCCACAGCAGGAACGGGATGGTGTACATCGGCCGGGTCGGTGCGCCTTCATTGCGCCCCAGGCGGTCGTGGTCACCGGAGCTGTACACGTCTTCACCATGATCGGACAGGTACATCAGGAACCCGTTGGGGTTGCCTGCCGCATAACGCTTGATCAGGGTCGACACCACATAGTCGTTGTAGCGCACCGCGTTGTCATAGAAGTTGTAGGTTTCTACCTGGTCCGCCGTCAGCTTGGCTGGCACACCTTGCTTGTCGTTGAAGTGCGCATAGTCGTCCGGGTAGCGGTAGCGGTAGTCCATGTGCGTGCCCAGCAGGTGCACGATGATGAACTTGTTGGGCGCAGGGTCCTGCAGGGCTTTCTCGAACGGCGCCAGCACCACGTCATCGTACTGGCGGGCATTCTGGTTGCGCTGGTTGTTCAGGTACACCGGCGCGTCTGTTTGCTGCGAGAAGGTGGTGAGCATGGTGTTGCGCTTGGTCAAGGTCTGCTGGTTGGTGATCCAGAAGGTCTTGTAGCCTGCCTGTTTCAGCAGGTTGATCAGCGACGGGTCGCTGAGGAAACGGTCCGGGTTCTGCTCGTCGCCGAACGTGAGGATCTGCTGCATCACTTCGATGGTGTACGGGCGCGGCGATACCACGTCGCGGAACACGGTCAGGCCCTTGTCGCTGGCGGCCAGCGCGTCGAGGTTGGGCGTGGTGTCGCGGTCATAGCCATACAGGTGCATGTGCTCGCGGGTGGTCGACTCGCCGAGCACCAATACCAGGGTGCGCGGCGCTGTACCACTGCTGTCTCGCAGGTTTTGCAGCGGTGGCAGTGCGGCATTCTGGGCCAGCAGTTTCTGCATGTTGTCCAGTTGCTGGCGGTACTGTCGGTAGCCGACCAGCAACTGCCAAGGGACGGCCGGCTCCATTCGTTGCTGCACTTTTTCGAGCGCATCGGCGAAGTTGCGCTCCTGGGTGACCATCTGCTTGTAGAACGGCATGACCAGGTTGGCTACCAGCAATAGCACGACCACCGGCAGGCGGCTGCGCAGCGGCAGGCTGACCGGGCGCACGCGCCGCCACAGCATTACCGCGACCAGCGTGTACAGCACCAGTGCCAGGCCCAGCCCCACGCTGAAGTATTGGCTGAAGTACTCACCAGCCTCGGCGGTGTTGGACTCGAACATCACAAAGATGACGCTTTGTGAAAATTCCTGGCGATAGATGCCGAAGTAGCTCAGGCCCACCAGCGATGCAGCCCACAGCACCAGACCAATGATTGCCGCGGTGGCGCGGGTGAAGCGCGGCAGCAGCAGGACGGGCGCCAGCCATAGGCTGCTGAGGAATAACGCATCGCGAAAACCGGCGAAGCCGGTCGTCCCGCTGAACAGCAGCAGCGCCTGGGTTACACCGGAGAAATACCAGAAGAACAGCAAGAGCCAGCCGAGCCCGGCCCAGTCCACGCGCTTGTGCGCGGCGGGGGATGTAGTGTTTGACACGTAAGCCTCGTCGTACCTTGGCGGCCAGCGGTTGTGCGCGTGACCGGAAAGGGCGTGACGCTAATCTGCGGACTGTGAAAAATACGTCAACGCGTTGAATCCTGTGACCTGCGTGGCCGTAGCAGGCATAAGCTGGGCTGTTCACTGCGTTTTCCCAGGCTGCCGGGGTATGATGGCGGCAGCGAAACGTCCTGAAAGGCCCCGTAGACTATGAACCGTCGTAAGAAGATCAAGCAGCTATTGCAGGCGCATGCCAAAAAGGCCAGTGCCAAACTGGCGCCACGCAAGCCCAAGTACATCTGCAAGGCGGACCGCTTGAAGATGGAGGCAGAGGCGGCGGGCGACGCTCCGCAGCTGGCCGACTGACACTGCCCCTAAAACCGATTGCTTGGGCTTCAACGGCGGTAGTAATGATGCGCGTCATGATGACGCTGGCGCATGGCGCGCTCATGGCGGCGCTCCCAATCACGGCGCCGTTCCCAGTCGCGCCGCCGCTCCCAGTCCCGACGGGCTTGTTCACGCCGCCACTGTTCGCGGCGCCAATCGCTTCGATGGTCGTGCCAGCGATCGTCATCATGCGCCAGGAGGGTGGCCGGCTGGTCAACGGCCACGCTGGCCACGCTCGACCAAGGGTTGCCGGCTGGCTTTAACGGTGACTGGACAGCCGGGGAAACCGGTTCGGCGGCTTTCATTTGCGTTGCCGATGCCGTGCCCACCGCTGCGAGCGAGAACAGGCCGAGCAGCACCAACCTTGCGACATGTATTTTCATGAGCGTAGCCAACCTCTGATAACGAATGAGCCATCTGGCCAGCAGGTGTGGGGCGAACCTTGTCTCGCGTTCCGCTACCTTTCTGCGCCTCACACATAGACAGGGAATCAAGAAAAAGTTCGCTACAGCAACAACTTGAAGAAATTTGCCGGGGTGGTTGGCGCTGTGCAGTAGCCGCCGTGAGTGCCCCACTGGTCAGTCATAGGCCTGCAAACACCTCACGCAAATGCCGCCGGTAACTGTCGAACGCAGCAATCGCCCCTTTCACCACCTCTGCTTCTTCCTGATCCCCCAGCACCAGGCTGTCCAGCCTGGCAACAAATGCGCGCCAATGCAGCGCTCGGCCATCCGGGTGAGGGGCCAGGTGGCGGGCGCCCTTGTCACCCTCCAGCCCAAGACGTTGCGTGTGCTTGTAGAGAAACGCCGCCCCCAGGTTCGAACCTTCACTGCAATACAGCCATCCCAAGGCCTGGGCCGAGCTGACACGGACCGGTTGGGTGGGCGTTGGCAGCGGCAGGCCGAGGTCGCGCAGGTCGGCCTCGACTGCCGCGAACCGTGACAGCGCCGCCAGCCCCGGCAGTTGCTGGTTGAGCTGTTCATCCTGATACAACGCCAACAGGCTGCCATGAAAGCGGTGCTGCACCTGCAGGAAGCGCCCATAACGCTCGCGGCTCTCGAAAGGCCGCGCTGCCATCACCAGTTGATCGACGCTGTCATGATCCCTGCTGCTGGCCGCTTTCAGGCGTTTGCAGCGGCTGGGTTCGGTGAAGGGGAAAGTTACAGCGGTCATCGGCGTATCCGTGGCAATAGAGCAAGGTCCCCATGATGCTTGCCCTCCTTGGCAGGCAGCAAGCGTCACACGCTCGACTTGAGCGAGTTCGCAATGATGGAGTGCAAGGTCGATGCTCATTTATCATGGCGGCTGCCTTTACCATTGCCAAGGATACCTGCCATGAGCGCCCTTCAGTTCCGCACCCCCGTTCCCGCCGATGCCGAGCGTTGCTACGCCATCGAAATTGGCGCCTATGAAGGGGATGAGGCGGCCACGCTGGAGAAAATCCGCACGCGTATCACGCAGTACCCACAAGGCTTCCTGGTGCTGGAAAGCGACGGCGAGATCGTGGGTTTCATCAACAGTGGCTGCGCCCACGAGGTCGTGATGTCCGACGAGGCTTTCAAAGAGCTGGTCGGCCATGACCCGGCGGCCGCGAACGTGGTGATCATGTCGGTGGTTGTAGACCCGGCCCACCAGGGCAAAGGCTACGCCAAAGTGTTGATGAACGAATTCATCGGGCGCATGCACGCGGCGGGCAAGCAGACCATTCACCTGATGTGCAAGGAGCAGCATGTAGCCCTGTACCAGAAACTGGGCTACCGATACGTGAAACCGTCGCCGTCGGACCACGGCGGCATGGCCTGGCATGAGATGGTCATGGACCTTTGAGTGGACATGACATCGTAGTGTGCGCTACCCGCAGCTTGCCTAGGTGGCAGCGCAGCCCAAAGGGCTGCGCATGCCCTTCATTCACCCGGCGATGCCGAGCTGATGCCAGGCCTCAAGTGCCACTGACCAGCTGATGGGCCAGCTGGTTGTGGCGTTCCAGTACGCGCGGCAGGTCGACGGTGGCCAGCTGGCCGTCTTTCACCACGACGCTGCCGTTGATCACGCTGGTATGCACCTGGGTCGGGGTGCAGAACACCAGTGCCGCCAATGGGTCGTGGTGGCCGCCGGCATACGCCACATGGCCCAGGTCGAAGGCGACGAAATCGGCGACCATGCCCGGGGCCAGGGCGCCAATATCATTGCGGTTAAGCACTTTCGCGCCACCCAGGGTGGCAATCTCCAGTGCTTCGCGTGCGGTCATCGCGTCAGGGCCAAAGCCCACCCGTTGCAGCAGCAGGGCCTGACGCACTTCACCGATCATGCTGGCGCCGTCGTTGGAGGCAGAGCCATCGACCCCCAGGCCCACCGGTACGCCGTGGTCGCGCATCTTGCGTACCGGGGCGATGCCTGAGGCCAGCCGCATGTTCGAGCATGGGCAGTGGGCGACGCCGGTGCCGGTGCGGGCGAACAGCTCGATGCCGTGCTGGTCGAGCTGCACGCAGTGGGCATGCCATACATCATGGCCGACCCAGCCAAGGTCTTCGGCGTACTCGGCAGGGGTCATGCCGAACTTCTCGCGGCTGTAGGCGATGTCGTTGACGTTCTCGGCCAGGTGGGTGTGCAGCGACACCCCATACTGGCGCGCCAGCACGGCAGCTTCGCGCATCAGGTCGCGGCTGACCGAGAATGGCGAGCATGGCGCGACCACGATACGGCGCATCGAGCCGTGGCTGGCATCGTGGTAGTCCTCGATCAGGCGTTGCGATTCCTTGAGGATGTCGGCTTCCTTTTCCACCACCGAGTCAGGTGGCAGGCCGCCTTGGCTCTGGCCCACGCTCATGCTGCCGCGCGCGGCGTGGAAGCGCATGCCGATCTCGGCCGCCGCGTGGATGCTGTCGTCGAGCTTGCAGCCGTTGGGGTAGATATACAGGTGGTCGCTGGAGGTGGTGCAGCCGGACAGGATCAGCTCGGCCATGGCGGTCTGGGTCGACACCGCGATCATCTCGGGGGTCAGGCGCGCCCAGATCGGGTACAGGTTGGTCAACCAGTTGAACAGCTCGCCGTCCTGAGCGGCCGGTACCACGCGGGTGAGGCTCTGGTACATGTGGTGGTGGGTATTGACCAGGCCTGGGATGACCACCTTGCCGGCCATGTCCAGAACCACGTCGGCGTGCTGCGGGAGGGTTTCGCTGGGGCCAACTTGCTTGATCAGGTTGCCTTCGATGAACAGACCGCCGTTCTTGATTTCGCGGCGTTCGCCGTCCATGGTGACCAGCAGTGCGGCGTTTTTGACGAGGAGCGTTTTTGCAGGGTTTGTAGATGACATGGTGCAAGCCTGCGCAATACGCATCGGCGATTACCGATGTCATAGGCGCTCGGTATTGTAAGCAAGCTTTTTACTGATTGTATACAGCTCGAAGTGCCCGTGCCGGCCTCTTGGCGGCTAGAGCCGCGAAGAGGCCGGCACGGGTTGCAGCCATGAAAGATCACACCGCCTCGCGGCTGCTCACACCCTCCAGCAACCGGGCAAT
This sequence comes from Pseudomonas sp. yb_2, assembly GCF_043103905.1. Taxonomy (NCBI): domain Bacteria; kingdom Pseudomonadati; phylum Pseudomonadota; class Gammaproteobacteria; order Pseudomonadales; family Pseudomonadaceae; genus Pseudomonas; species Pseudomonas sp. yb_2. The sequence continues at coordinate 128,043 of NZ_JBICKH010000077.1, forward strand.
CCCCAGCGGGTTAGCGTTTTTCAACGCATCCGGCAGCAGTGCGTCAGGGTAGTTCTGGAAGCACACCGGGCGCAGGAAGCGGTCGATGGCCAAGGTGCCGACCGAAGTGCCGCGGGCGTCGGAGGTGGCCGGGTAGGGGCCGCCATGCACCATGGCATCGGAAACCTCCACGCCGGTCGGGTAGCCATTGAGCAGCAAGCGCCCGGCCTTGCGTTCCAGCAACGGCACCAGTGAGGCAAAGGTGCGCAGGTCGTCAGGTTCGGCAATCAGGGTGGCAGTCAGCTGACCTTGCAGGTGACGCAATGCTTCGGCCAATTGCTGGGCATCGGCCACTTCAACCACCACGGTGCAAGGGCCGAACACTTCTTCCTGCAACAGCGGGTCGCCATTGAGCAGCAGGCTCACGTCGGCCTTGAACAACTGCGGCTGAGCCTGGTTACCCGTTTGCGGTTGGCCGGCCAGATGCTGGATACCCGGGTGCGCCAGCAAGTGCTGCACAGCGTTCTGGTAGCTGCGCAGGGTGCCCGCGTTGAGCATGGTCTGCGGGCCTTGGTCGGCCATGCGTGCCACCAGCGTTTGCAGGAAATGCTCGAAGTGCGGCGAGCGGATACCCACCACCAGGCCCGGGTTGGTGCAGAACTGCCCGCAGCCCAGCACCACCGAGGCGGCCAGCTCGGTCGCCACCTGTTCACCGCGAGCCTGCAGAGCCTGCGGCAGCACGATCACCGGGTTGATACTGCTCATTTCGGCGAACACGGGGATCGGCTGCGGGCGCGCTGCGGCCATGTCGCACAGGGCGCGGCCACCGCGCAGCGAGCCGGTAAAGCCGACCGCCTGAATGGCCGGGTGCTTGACCAGTGCTTCGCCCACACCGGCACCGTAGATCATGTTGAAAACACCTGCCGGCATACCGCTGCCGGTCACTGCTCGGTCGATGGCCGCGGCCACATGGGCCGCAGTGAGCATGTGCCCGCTGTGTGCCTTGAACACCACCGGGCAGCCGGCGGCCAGCGCCGAAGCGGTGTCACCGCCAGCGGTGGAGAAGGCCAGTGGGAAGTTGCTGGCGCCGAACACGGCCACCGGGCCCACGCCGATGCGGTACTGGCGCAGGTCCGGGCGCGGCAGCGGGGTGCGCTGGGGCAGGGCGCGGTCGATGCGTGCAGCGTAGAAGTCGCCACGCCGTACCACCTCGGCAAACAGGCGCAGCTGGTTGCTGGTGCGGCTGCGTTCGCCGCGGATGCGTGCTTCAGGCAGTGCGGTTTCGCGCATCACGTCCTGGATGAAGTCATCACCCAACGCGTCCAGTTCGCTGGCGATAGCGTCGAGAAAAGCGGCGCGCTGGTCCGGGCGGGTGCTGCGGTAGCTCGGGTAGGCCACCTCGGCGGCCTGGGCGGCGGCCTCGACTTCATCGCCAGTCGCCTGGTGGAAGGCGTAGGGCAGTGTTTCACCGGTGTGGGCGTCGAGGCTGTGCAGCAGCACGTCACCGTGGCCACTGAGCTGGCCGGCGATGTGGTTCAGGCGGTGTTCGATGGACATTTCGTTTCCCGTTGGCAATGACAATCGTTGGTCAGGACTGTAGGGGGGCGAATGGGGGGCTGAATAATGATTAATACGGATCGGGTGATAACGAGCAGTTATCACCCGGGTTCTCGCGATGCCCTGCAGGAGCGGTCACGCAAGGCGTCGGGCTCACTCGGCCATCTGCAACTCTGGCAGCTTCACGCGCAACGCCCGGGTCAGCCCCAGTAGCACCAACAGGCCCAGGCCCATCCAGCACAGGCCGATGGTGAACGACAGGCTGGTCAGGCTGCTCCACAGCCACAGCGTGCTGAGAAAGCCCAGGCCGGGAATGGCGCCGTACAGCAGGCAGTTGCGGCAACTGCGCAGTTTCTGGTCAACCAGGTAGTGCTTGACCACTGCAAGGTTCACCGCCGAGAAGGCGAACAGTGCGCCAAAGCTGATCATGTTCGCCACGGTATCCAGGGTGATCACCAGGGCGATCAGCGACAGTAGGCTGACCACCAGGATGGCAGTGGCTGGCACGCGCTTTTTCGTCACCAGCTGGCCGAATGCCCGCGGCAATGCGCCGTCGCGGCCCATGGCGAACAGTACGCGCGACACGCTGGCCTGGGACACCATGGCCGAGGCGAAGCAGCCGGCCACGTAGGTAGCGGTGAAGGCGGTTACCAGCAGCTCGCCGCCCACCCGGCGCATCACGTCAACCGACGCCGAATCCGGATCGGCGAAGCTGCCCCAATCGGGGAACACCATCTGTGCGCAATAAGACACCACCAGAAATAGCAGGCCGCCGATCAACGACACCGCCAGAATCGCCACGGGAATGCGGTAGGTCGGGTTACTGGTTTCCTCAGCCATGGTCGACACCGCATCGAAGCCGAGGAACGACAGACACAGCACGGCGGCGCCGGTCATGATCAACGGCACGCTGAAGCCATCGTGGTGCAAGGGGGCCAGCAGCGACACCGGCTCCGCCTGTCCGCTGAGCTTGAGAATGGACAAAGCGACGAAGACGATGATGAACACCAGTTGCACCACCACCAGGATCCAGTTGACCCGGGTGATCGACTCGATGCCGATCAGGTTGAGGAAGGTGACCAGAGCAATGGAACCCGCTACCCACACCCAGGCATGGATGGTCGGGAAGTATTCCGACATGTAGATGCCGATCAGCAGATAGCTGAGCAGCGGCAGAAAGATGTAGTCGAGCAGCAGTGTCCAACCGGTGATGAAGCCGATATGGCTGCCGAAGGCCTTGCGCGTGTAGGTGTAGACCGAGCCGGAGTAGGGGTGGGCCTGGACCATGCGGCCGTAACTGTAGGCGGTCAGCAGCATGGCGGCGAGCGTGAGCAGGTAGGCGGTGGGCAGGTGCCCTTTGGTCATCTGGGTGACCAGCCCGTAGGTGGTGAATACGGCCAGGGGCACCATGTAGGCCAGGCCAAACAGCACCAGGGCGGTCATGCTCATGGACTTGCGGAAGCGGCCGGTGCTGGTGCCGGGTTGCGAGGGTGCATGCGGGGCGGGGCTATGGGCTGTACTTGTTGTTGTATGCATTGCTAACTCCTGAAAAGGGATGCAGGACACCGCGGCAGGCGAGCAGGCTCGCGACCGTCAGGTGTTGTGCAAGGAGGTCGAGCGGAAAGCTCGCAGCGCTGGGGCGGGTTGATGCTCCCACACCCTGCAGGCACCCGGAATCACCCTTTGGGGTGAGCGGACACAGCCCTTGCCCGGCTCACCCCAAAGGGTGATTCCGGTGCCTGCAGCGCCGTGGGAGTATCTGCTCAACGACGCACCGCACTGGCGGCGGTGCCACTGAGAAAACGGCAGGCTTACAGTGACCAATCAATTGCTTTCAGAACAATGGTTCGAGCACCAGGCCAAGGTCACCGAGGCGATCGGCCGGCCGGGCTTTGCCGCCAGCCTGTTTGCTGCACTGGGTGTGATCCGGCCGATCCAGGCGACCACGGTGTACCTGTACCCGCACGATGGCATGCCCTGTGCGCTGTTCGAGCAGGATGACAAGGCGCCCTGGCAGCCCGAGGGCAATGTCAGCCGCTACCTGTCGGGCTTCTACCTGCTCGACCCGTTCTACGGTGCTTGTGTGGAACAGGTCGAATCCGGTTGTTACGGCCTGTTCGAAGTGGCACCCGACCACTTCGAGGTCAGCGAGTACTACCAATCGTTCTACCGCCACTCGCACCTGGAGGATGAACTCAACTACATCCTGCAGGTGGCGCCCGGGCAAAGCCTGGCGGTGTCGCTGGCCTTCACCGACAAGCTGGATGGGCAAAGCCGCACGCGGTTCGGGCTCATCACGCCTTGGGTACTGGCGGTACTCGGCAAGCATTTTGCCGGGCTGGACAGCCGCGCAGGGCGCTTCGAGAACATCCTCGAGCAACGTATCCATGCCGCGCTGAACAATTTCGGCAGCTCGCTGCTGACCGAGCGTGAATGCCGTATCGCCCAGCTGATCCTGCGTGGCCACTCGACCAAGTCGCTGGCCGAGCGGTTGGGAGTGTCGGAGGACACCATCAAGTCGCACCGCAAGAACGTCTACGCCAAGCTCGACATCGGCACCCAGTCCGAACTGTTCTCCCTGTTCATCGATGCACTGGCCAATGCCCAGGGCGTGCTGGGCAAGGACCCGCTGGAAAGCTACATGGGCAAGCTGCGCTGAACGCCAGCTGCCCTGCAACCCCACCGCAAAGGAAAACCAACAATGAACGCGCCTTTCGCCCCGCAACGCCAGACCCGTGACTACCAGGCAGCCGATGCCGCCCACCACATTCATGCCTTCCTCGACCAGAAGGCGCTGAACGCCGAAGGGCCGCGGGTGATCGTCGGTGGCGAACGCCTGCACCTGTGGGACAGCGAGGGCAAGCGTTACCTGGATGGCATGTCCGGCCTGTGGTGCACCCAGCTCGGTTATGGCCGTCGTGACCTGACGGCCGCCGCGGCCACGCAGATGGATCAGCTGGCCTACTACAACATGTTTTTCCACACCACCCACCCGGCGGTGATCGAACTGTCCGAGTTGCTGTTCAGCCTGCTGCCGGGGCACTACAGCCACGCGATCTACACCAACTCCGGCTCCGAGGCCAACGAGGTACTGATCCGCACCGTGCGCCGCTACTGGCAGGTGGTTGGCCAGCCAGGCAAGAAAATCATGATCGGCCGCTGGAACGGCTACCACGGCTCGACCCTGGCGGCCACGGCGCTGGGTGGGATGAAGTTCATGCACGACATGGGCGGGTTGATTCCGGATGTGGCACACATCGACGAACCCTACTGGTACGCCGAGGGCGGTGAACTGACTCCGGCCGAGTTCGGCCGCCGCTGCGCCCTGCAGCTGGAGGAAAAAATCCTCGAACTGGGTGCCGAGAACGTTGCCGGCTTCATTGCCGAACCCTTCCAGGGGGCCGGCGGCATGATCTTCCCGCCGGAAAGCTACTGGCCGGAAATCCAGCGTATCTGCCGCCAGTACGACGTGCTGCTGTGCGCCGATGAGGTGATCGGTGGCTTTGGCCGCACCGGCGAATGGTTCGCCCATGAATACTTCGGCTTCGAGCCCGACACCTTGTCGATTGCCAAGGGCCTGACCAGCGGCTATGTGCCCATGGGCGGCCTGGTGCTGAGCAAGCGCATTGCCGAGGCGTTGGTGGAGCGCGGCGGGGTATTTGCCCACGGCCTGACCTATTCCGGCCACCCGGTGGCGGCGGCAGTGGCCATCGCCAACCTGAAGGCGCTGCGTGACGAAGGCATCGTGCGCCAGGTGAAGGACGACACGGGGCCGTACCTGCAGCGCATCCTGCGGGAAGTGTTTGCCGACCACCCATTGATCGGCCAGGTGCAAGGGGCCGGGCTGGTGGCGGCGCTGCAGTTCGCCGAGCACAAGCCGACGCGCAAGCGCTTTGCCAACGAGAACGACCTGGCCTGGCAGTGCCGCACCTTTGGTTTCGAGGAAGGGGTGATCATTCGCTCGACCCTGGGCCGGATGATCATGGCCCCGGCCTTGATCGCCAACCACAGCGAGCTGGATGAGCTGGTGGAGAAGACCCGGATAGCCGTAGACCGCACGGCGCGGCTGGTCGGCAAGCTGTAAGCCGCTGACAAGGGCAACGCGCTTCCCTGTGGGAGCGGGCACGCCCGCGAACACCGGCGAAGCCGGTGCCATCCACCGTGTCGCCTGATTCGCGGGCATGCCCGCTCCCACAGAGGGAGTGCGGCGTGCTTGCGGACTGTGTGGTACCTGTTACTTGCGCAAGAAGGACCGCCACGACGGTCGTTTGGAGTACAAATGTACACTCTCGAATTCTGGCAACAACGCGCCTCGGACCTCTACCTTCCGGCCCATGCACTGATCGACGGCAAACCCGTCAACGCACAGGATGGCGCCACCTTTGCAGCCATCAACCCCGCCACCAACAACGTATTGGCACAGGTTGCCGCCTGCGGCCATGCCGAGGTCGACCTGGCTGTCGCCAGCGCCCGTCGAGCCTTCGAGCAAGGCCCCTGGCCGCGCATGGCGCCGGGCGAGCGCAAGAAAGTGCTGCTGCGGCTGGCCGAGCTGATCATGGCCCATCGTGAAGAACTGGCATTGCTGGACTCGCTGAACATGGGCAAACCGGTGATGGATGCCTACAACATCGACGTGCCGGGTTCTGCCCATGTGTTCGCCTGGTACGGCGAGGCGCTGGACAAGCTGTATGACCAGGTGGCGCCCACTGCTGCCAATGCGCTGGCCACCATCACCCGCGAAGCCCTCGGCGTGGTCGCTGCCGTGGTGCCATGGAACTTCCCGCTCGACATGGCCGCCTGGAAGCTCGCCCCGGCGCTGGCTGCCGGTAACAGCGTGGTACTCAAGCCCGCCGAGCAATCACCGTTTTCGGCCCTGCGCCTGGCCCAGCTGGCGCTGGAAGCCGGTGTGCCGGAAGGCGTGCTGAACGTGGTGCCGGGCCTGGGCGAGCAGGCCGGGCAGGCGCTGGGCCTGCACCCGGATGTGGACTGCCTGGTATTCACCGGCTCCACCCAGGTGGGCAAGTACTTCATGCAGTACTCGGCGCAGTCCAACCTCAAGCAGGTGTGGCTGGAGTGCGGCGGCAAGAGCCCAAACCTGGTGTTCGACAACTGCCAGGACCTGGACCTGGCTGCGGAAAAGGCCGCCTTCGGCATTTTCTTCAACCAGGGCGAGGTGTGTTCGGCCAACTCGCGGCTGTACGTGCAGCGTGCCATCCACGATGAGTTCATCGAGCGCCTGCAGGCCAAGGCTCGCCAGTGGCTGCCCGGTAACCCGCTGGATCCGGCGAGCCGCGCCGGGGCCATTGTCGATGCCGGGCAGACCGGCCGCATCGAGGCCGCCATTGTGCGTGCCGGGCAAGAGGGCGCGCGATTGGTGTGTGGCGGCCGACGCCTGACCATAGAAGGTTCGGACAACTACATCGAGCCGACCATTTTTGCCGGTGTCGAGGGCCGCATGAGCCTGGCGCGCGAGGAGGTGTTCGGCCCGGTACTGGCGGTCAGCGCCTTCGACGCGGAAGAAGAAGCCGTGCGCCTGGCCAACGACAGCATCTATGGCCTGGCAGCCTCGGTGTGGAGCGACGACTTCAACCAGGTGCACCGGGTAGCGCGGGCGTTGAAAGCCGGTACCGTATCGGTGAACACAGTCGATGCGCTGGATGTGACGGTGCCGTTCGGTGGGGGCAAGCAGTCGGGGTTTGGCCGCGATCTGTCACTGCATTCGTTCGACAAGTATTCGCAACTCAAGACCACCTGGTACCAGTTGCGCGGCTGATGTATTGATCATTGACCGCGTCGTCTGCTTCGCGGGCATGCCCGCGAAGAGGCCGTATCTGGCGCCGCGGCGGGACCCGGTTAGAAGTCCACGCTAGCCGAAAGCTGATAGGTCCGCGGCGCCCCCAACCCCAGGGTCTGGGTCAGTGGCACACCCCAGTAGTCCTTGTCCCCCAGGTTGGCGATGTTCGCTCGCAAGGTGACCGGCTTGTTGGCGACCTGGGTCACAAAGCGGGCGCCAACGTCGAAGATCGTGTAACCCGGAATCGACAGGCTGTTCTCGGCATTGATGTATTGCTTGGACTGTGAGGTCACGTTGCCGGTCAGGGTCAGCCCATCCAGGCCGGGGATGTCCCACTCCATGCCCAGCTTGCCCTGCACCTTGGGGTAGGCCGTGGCGGTCTTGCCATCGTTGGCACCGCCTGCGGTCTTGGTCAGCTTGGGGTCGACATAAGCCACGCCCCCCATCAGGCGCACGTCGGGCAGAGGGGCACCGAAGAAGCTCCATTCCACGCCCCGATTACGCTGCTCGCCACCGAACGAAAAGATGTTGGTGACCGGGTCGGTATAGCTGCCCGGGCGCTTGATTTCATACAGCGCCAAGGTGTGGCTGAAGGTGCCCAGGTCGAGCTTGAGGCCGATTTCCTTCTGTTTTGATTTGTACGGCGCGAACACGTCGCCATAGTTGGCAGCGGTGATCGGTGCGGCCGCGCCTTTGCTCAGGCCTTCGATGTAGTTGGCGTACAGCGACAGCTCATCGGTCAGCTTGAACAGGATGGCCCCGGCAGGGGTGGTGGCGTGGGTGTCATAGCCTGGTTTGTTGCGGGCACCGGTATTGGTGTTGTAAGTGTCGGTGACCACTTCCTGGCGACGTACGCCGAGGGTCAGTTGCACCCGGCCATCCAGCACCGACAGGGTGTCGGCGATGCCATAACTTTTCAGGTCGTTTTCCGTGTGGGCAATCAGTGGCCAGGCCTCCGATACCTTCGGGCCCCAGACAGGGTTGTAGATATTGGTCGTCCAGTTCGAGCCGGCGGCGCGGCGGCCGAAGTCCTTTTGCGTGTCGCTGTACTGGGTGGCGTTGACCGACCATTGGTGGTTGATGCCGAAGGTGTCGAAATGGCCACGCAGCCCCACCTCGGCAGAAGTCTTGTGGATCTCCATCTGCAACTGGCCCATCGCGGTGGTGAAATCACCGGCGCTGTTGTTCACCGTTGCTGTGAGTGCGCCGCTGTAGCGATAGTCCGTCTTGCTGGTGCCGACCGCGCCATAGGCCAGCAACTGGTCGTTCAGCTCGTACTCACCACGCAGGATGACGCCCTTGTCCTTGGTTTCCACATAAGCCCAGTCGGGGTTGAGCAGTGTGTCGTTTTTTGGCGGTTTGGGGACTGGTACCCCAGCGGCCAGGCCCATGCCGCGGTTCTGGCCGCTGATGTGGTCGTCGGTATCGAACAGGTCGAGCGACAGCTTGCCACGTTCGCCACGCCAGTCCAGGGCCAGAGAAGACAGCACATTGCGCTGGCGTTGATCGTCGATGGCAGTGTCGCCGTCGCGGTACATGCCGTTGAAGCGCACGCCAAACTGGTTGCCCTCACCGAAGCGCCGGCCAACGTCGACATGGCCGCCAAGCTGGGCATCGGAAGCGTAGGTGGCGGTCAGCCGGGTCAGCGGCGTGTCGCCAGCGCGCTTGGGAATCAGGTTGACAATACCGCCCACCGAACCGCCGGGCGGCATGCCGTTAAGCAGCGCCGACGGGCCTTTGAGTACTTCGATGCGTTCGTACATTTCGGGTGAGGCGCGGTAGTAGGGGGCCATGCCGAACAGGCCATCGATAGTCATGTCACTGACGCTGGTCTGGAAGCCGCGGATCGAGTAGTTCTCGCTGTAGGTGCCGGTCAGGCCGTTGCTGAACACTGACGGGTCGGTGGCGGCGATAACGTCGGTGATGTCCCGGGCCTGCAGATCCTGAATGTAGGTGTCGGTGTAGCTGACGGTGCTGAACGGCGTTTCCATGAAGTCTTTGTTGCCCAGCAGGCCCACCCGCCCGCCGGTGGCCACCTGGCCGCCGGCATACACCGGTGGCAGTGGATCGGCAGCGCTGGCTTGGGCGTCGATCAGGGTGGCGGGCAATTCCGGGGGGGCGGGTTTTTCTTCAGCGGCCTCGTGGGGGTTGGCTGCGTCGGCGTGTGCGGCGATTGGCGCCAGTGTGCAGCTACCAAGGGCCAGGCCAATGAATACGGCATGTGCCAGCGGGGTGCGCGGCAGCGCAGGCAATGCCAGGGCAGGGGACGAGAGTGTGTGCAAGGTACGGATGGACACGCGATGGCTCCAGAGGGACAGATGGCGGGTTGTGTTTTTGCATTTAAAAAGCGAAGAAGTAAGGCAAATGAGAATCACGTGCTAACGCAGTGGCAGGCATTTGCAAAAAGGAAGTGCCTAGTCCTGATAGCCCCTGATCACGTCATCCGCGATCAAAGCCAGTGAGGTCGGGCTGGCGGCCGTGACGTACCAGGCCTGCGGGTCGACGAACACCACGCGGCCGTGCTTCCAGGCGTTGGTCTGGCGCAGCAGGGGGTTGTCCAAGGTGTCTGCTGTCATCATTGGGCGGTGCTCCATGACGGCGGTGCGATCCACCACATAGAGGATGTCGGGGTTGGCCTGCTGGATGAACTCACTGGAAATCGGCTGGCCATGCAGGCCGGTATCCAGGGTAGTGGTGGCCGGCTTGACGCCCAGGTCATTGAAGATGAAGCCGTAGCGCGACTGCACGCCGAAGGCGCTGAAGGCGCCGTTGTTGTGCAGCACCACCAGGGCCCGCTCCGGGCGGTCGCGGGTGACGCTGCGCGCCTGGGCCAGCTTGGCCTCCAGGGCGTCAGCCTTGCGCTGGGCCAAGCCTTGCTTGCCGAACACCTGCCCAAGGCTGAGCAGGTGCTGCCTGACCATGGCGACATGCCCGGTTTCGCTGTCGCGATAGTCCACATCGAAGTGCAGGGTCGGCGCCATTTCGCTCAGTTCGTCATAGTGGTTGGCCTGCAGCGAGGTGATCAGGATCAGGTCAGGCCGCGCCGCATGCACCCGCTCCAGGTTGGGCTGCACGATCGAGCCGACATCTGCCGTTTGCCCGGCATCCTTATAGCGTGCAAGAAAGTCCGGCACGAAGTCCTTGGGCATGCCCGCCACGGGTACGCCCAACTGGTCGAGGAAGTCCACTTCGTTCATGTCCAGAGCCACCGTGCGCTGTGGCAGTTGACTGATCACTGTGGTGCCCAGCTTGTGCTGTACGGTTAACGGCGTGTAGTCGCCATGGCGCGTGGTGTTCGCCGGTGCCGCTGTGGCTGCCGTGGGCTCGTTGCAGCCGTGCAGGGCGAGGGTGGCGGCTAGCAGTAGCGCCAATGGCCAGCCGTTGGCGGGGTGGTTGCGGTTCATTGCTGTTCTCCGGGTGGGTTGAAGTAGTTGCACAGGCGGCCGCGCGCGCTGTGGGTGATGTCGAAATCCAGCCCGTACAGCGCGTGCAGCTGTCGCTCGGTCACAACCTGCTCGACGCTGCCGCTGCAATGCACACGGCCACCCTGCATGGCGACGATGCAGTCGGAGTAGGCGGCTGCAAAGTTGATGTCGTGCACCACCAAAATCACCGTGCGGCCGAACTCGTCGCACAGCCGACGCAGGGCGCGCATGATCTGCACGGCGTGGCGCATGTCGAGGTTGTTCAACGGCTCGTCCAGCAGCAGATAGTCGGTCTGTTGGGCGATGGTCATGGCCAGAAAGGCCATTTGCCGCTGGCCGCCGCTGAGTTCATCTAGGTAGGCCTGGCGCAGCGGCTCCAGGGACAGAAAGGCAATGGCCTGGTCGATGGCCCGACGGTCTGCAGCGGTGAGCGCACCACGGCTGTAGGGGAAGCGGCCGAACGCGACCAGTTCGTCGACGGTCAGGCGCAGGTTGAAGTCGACCGACTGGCGCAGGGTGGCCACGCGCCGGGCATAGTCGCCGATGGCGATGCTGTCGATGCTTTGCCCGTCCAGGCGTATGTCACCGCTGGCAGGCGCCAGCAGCCGGGCCAGCATCATCAGCAAGGTGGACTTGCCGGCGCCATTGGGGCCGATCAGCGAGGTCAGCTGCCCGCGTGGGAAGCTGGCGCTTACCCCGCTCAACACCTCTTTGCTGCCATAGGTTTTGTGCAGGTCGTGGACAGTAATCATGCGGCTCCCCGGTTGCGCACCATCAGGGCGAGGAAGTAGGTGCCACACACCAGGTTCACGAGGATGCCGACGGTGGTCCTGTAGTTGAACACATGCTCGACCAGCAACTGGGCGGCAATGAACACGGCAATGGCCACGGCGCTGCCGAGGGCCAGGGTGACCCGGTGGCGGAAGGTACCGGCCATCGCATAGGTGATGTTGGCGACGAACACGCCCATGAATGCCGTGGGCCCCAACAGGCTGGTCGACACCGCGACCAACGCTGCGATCAGCGCCAGCAGCAGGCGCACGTTGCGCCGGTAGTCCACGCCCAGTGAAATGGCCTGGTCGCGTCCGAGTGCCAGCACGTCCAGCACCGGTACGGCCCGGGCCAGCAGCACACACACGCCCGCCACCAGCACGGCCGAATACAGCAGCAACTGCGGCGATGCCCGGTTGAACGAAGCCTGGGTGTAGCCCAGCAGCATCGAGAACTCGCCGGGGCTGACTTTCAGCTGGACGAACTGGGTGAACGTGGCCATGACCATGGTCAGCACCAGGCCGACCAGCAGCAGGAAGTACACGTTGTTTTTGCCGTCACGAAACAGCCAGCGGTGCAGGGCCCAGGAGTAGCCGAGCATCAGTAGCATCGAGAGCAGGAAATTGCCGTCACTGCCGAGCAGGATCAGCCCCTGCACGCCCATGCCCAGCACCAGCAGCGCCTGCAGCAGCAGGTACACGGCTTCGTAGCCCATGATCGCCGGGGTGAGGATGCGATTGCCGGAAAGGGTCTGGAAGGCGATGGCGGAGCAGGCCACGCACACGCCACCGATCACCATGGCCGCCAGGCGCACAAGGCGCTTGGGGATGAGGTAGGCGAAATCCGCCCCAGCGTTGACGAACACGAACAGCGTGGCCAGAGCGACCACGGCCAGCCACAAGCAGTGTCGGCCTTTCATCGCTGCCTCCAGATGATCAGCCCGAGGAAGATCAGCCCGCCCAGGCCGCCTGCAGTCAGGCCGATGGGCACTTCGAACGGGTAGATCAGCAACCGCCCGAGCAGGTCGCAGACCAGCAGCAAGGCCGCACCGCCCAGCGCCACCAGTGGCAGGGTGCGGCGCAGGTTGTCGCCATGGCGCAGGGCGACCAGGTTGGACACCACCAGGCCGACGAAGGGGATGGCGCCGACGATGATCACGCTGGCCGACACCGTCACTGCTACCAGCAGCAGGCCCACCGTCACGTTGGCGGTGTAGTTCAGGCCCAGGCTGGTGGCCATGCCTTCGCCCATGCCCAGCACGGTGAAGCGCTGTGCGTACAGGTAGGTGAGCAACACGATCGGTACAATCAGGTAGAGAATTTCGTAGCGGCCCTGCACCACCTTGGAAAAATCACCCAGTAACCAGCCCTGCATGCTTTGCAGCAGGTTGAAGCGGTAGGCGTAGAACTCGGCCAGCGCACTCAGCACGCCGCCGTACATCAGACCGATGACCGGCACCAGCACCGCGTTGCGGGCGCGTATGCGGCGGATGAGGGCGACAAACAGCAGGCTGGCGGCAAAGCACACGGCCAGTGCGAACAGCATGCGCAGCAGTGCCCCGGCCGCGGGCGCCAGGCCCAGCGACAGCAGGATGCCCAGGCGCGCGGCATCGAGCCCGCCGGTGGTGCCGGGTTCAACGAAACGGTTGCGCACGATCTGCTGCAGGATCACACCGCATACCGCCAGCCCGACACCCACCAGTATCAAGGCGGCCAGCCGTGGCAGGCGGCTTGCGGTCAGGGTCAGCCAGGCGTCGCCTTGCAGGGTAAGCAACTGAGACCAGGCCAGCTCACGAACGCCGACAGCCAGTGAGGCCGCGCACAACACCAGGAACAGGATGAGGCATGCAACACGCATCAGTCGTGTTCCACCCTCGGTGCCCCGATGCGCCAGCCGTTGGCGGCGTGGCGCTGTTCGAGCATGCGTGCATAGTGCCCGCCATTGGCGCGCAGTGTGGCCGGTGTGCCTTGTTCGACAACCTGCCCGGCGTCCAGCACCACGATATGGTCGGCCATGGCCACGGTGCTGAGCTGGTGTGCGATGACCACCAAGGTGCAACGCCCATGCAGGCTGTGCAGCGTCTGGGCAATCACGGCCTGGTTCTCGGCATCAAGGGCGGCGGTGGCTTCGTCCACCAGCAGTACTGGTGCTTGCCTGATCAGCGCACGGGCAATGGTCACACGCTGGCGTTCGCCACCGGAAAGCTGCGCACCACCTTCGCCCACGGACGTATCGAGGCCCCCGCGCAGCCGTTCGAGGGTGTGTCCCAAGCCGGCCATGTGCGCCGCTTGCAGTACCTCGGCGTCGCTGGCATCGGGTTTGCCGATACGGATGTTGTCGGCGATGCTGCCCTGGAACAGCCAGGTGTCCTGCAGTACTTGGCTGACTGTGTCGGTCAGGCTGGCGCGGGCCATTTGCCGCACGTCGACGCCGCCAATGCGCACACTGCCTTCGGTGGTATCGAAGAACCGTGCAATCAGGCGCATCAGTGATGTCTTGCCTGAGCCCGAGGCGCCGATGACGGCGGTCATGCTGCCTGCCGGGATGTGCAGGTTCACGTTTTGCAGCACGTCGGGCCCGGTGGGATTGTAGCGCAAGCTCACCCCTTGCAGGTTGATTGCGCCGCCCACCGGCCGGTGGGGCGAGGCGGGTTCTGGCAACGGCTTGGCTGCCAGGATCCGTTCGATTTCCTGCAGCTGGCCATGGGCCCCGCGCAGGATCTCGACATGGCTGGCCACGTCCTGCAGCGGGTCGATGAAGCGGCACACCAGCACCAGTGCCACGATCACCGCAACTGCGTCCTGCGCTTGGCCACCCGCCTGATCGCCGAACCACAGGCCGGCGGCCACCAACAGCGCGGCAAATGTTGCCTGCACGGCCCAACTGTTGAGCAGTGCTGACAGCGAAGCACGAATGATCAGGCCCATGCCGCTGCTGCGCTGGCGCTCCAGGCTTTGCGCCAGCAACCGTGTGCCCCCACCCTCCCCATTGAAGGCCCGCAGCACCGACTGTGCCTGGGCGAACTCCACCATACGCTGGCTGGCGGCGGCGAAGTGCTGGTGAAAGGCGTGATCGGCCCGGCGCCCCAGGCGTGCGCTGAACAGCAGCACTGCAGCCAGCGCCGGCAGCGCTAGCAGGGCGACAAGCCCCAGCGGCGGGTGCAGGATGAACAGCGCAACCAACAGCACCAGCGGCGTGACGCTGCTACTGATCAAGGGCGTGAGCACATGGGCCGGCAGTTGGGCCACAGCCATCGTGCCCTGGGTGATCACATGCCCGAGCCGCGCGGTGTTGTCAGGGGTGAACCAACCCAGTGGCAGCTGTGCTACCTGGGCGCCAATGTGCTGGCGGCCGCCTTGCAGCACCGCTACCGCCAAGCTTATGCCGGCCTTTTCCACCTGGCGTCGCCAGGCCCAGCACAGCGTCAAGCCGGCGGCCAGCACGACCAACCAGGCACTGGCAGCGTGTATTTCGCTGTTCAGTAGGTGCAGCATGAGCGGCGCCAGGGTACTGATGGTCAGGCCACTGAATACCCCGTACAGCACGGTCATCAGCAGGTAACGGCGCCAGGCCGGGGCGCATTCGCCCAGCAGTCGAACGAAGGTTTTCAGCATGCTGGCAGCGCCTTTTTCACGGTGTCCTGATAACCACCCTGCGCCCACAGCCGTGCATAAAGGCCTTGGCGGTTGAGCAATTCGCTGTGGCGCCCTTGTTCACACAGGGCGCCTTGGTCCAGCACCAGGATCTGGTCGGCATGCATCACCGTGTCCAGCCGGTGGGCGATGACCAGTAGGGTGCGACCCCGGGCGAAACGCGACAGGGCATCCTGGATCGCCGCCTCGCTCTCGGCGTCGGCGGCTGCGGTGGCCTCGTCCAGTACCAGCACGGGCGGGTCGAGCAGCACGGCGCGAGCAATGCTCAGGCGCTGCTGTTCGCCCCCGGACAATTGCGCGTCTTCGCCCACCACCGAGTCATAGCCACGCGGCAGTTGCAGGATGCGTGTGTGAATGTTGGCCAGGCGCGCAGCCGCTTCGACTTGTTCGCGGGTTGCAGCCGGTTTGCCCAGGGCGATGTTGTCGGCCACGCTTGCATGGATCAGCCGCACCTCCTGCAGCACGAAACCTATGCGTCGGTACAGTTCGCGGCTCTCGATCTGCCGCAGGTCGACGCCACCCAGGGTGATGCACCCGGCGTCTGGGTCGAAAAACCGTAGCAGCAGGCGCGCCAGGGTCGACTTGCCGGCGCCAGAGGGGCCGACGATGGCGGTCGTGGTGCCGGGGGCCAAGGTGAAGCTGACGTCATCGAGCACGTTGTTGCCGGGGGCGTAGGCATGGCTCAGTTGCTCCACGCGCAGTTCGCTGCCGTTGGGCAGGCTGCCAACCGCAGGGGCCGGCAGCACCGGGGTGTCCAGCAGGGCCTGCACCCGCTGGGCCGCCCCCACCGCGTTGTTGAGGTCGTGGGTAATGTAGTGCAACAACTGTAGCGGCGCGCACAACCCAGGTGTGACCAAGGCAAAGGGCAGTATCTGTAGCGGCTCTATCCAGCCCAGGGCCACGAACGCCATGCCTGCCAGCAGCACCACACCCACTACGGTCACCGGCGCGATCAAGGCATTGGCCCGTGCCATCGCCGCAACCAGTGGGCGGGTGAAACCGATGAAGGTGTTGGCAAAGGCATCGACCGCTGCACGGTAGCGGTCCTGCGCGTTGCCGCGCCCGCCGAATGCTTTGACCAGCGGCATGCCATTGACGAACTCGACCACCGCGTTGTCGATGCGCGCCATGCCCGCAACCACATCACCCATATGCGCTGCGCTGGCCTTGATGGCACGGTGCAGAAACAGGAAGAACGCCGGGAAGGGCAGCAGCACGACCACGGCAAGGCGCCAGTCCATGGCGAACAGGTAGGCCACGGAAATCAGCACGGCGCCCACGGTGCGGCCCAGTGTGGTGAAAAAGTGCGCGGTCAGGCTGTGCAGTGTGCCGATGTCGTCCTGCATGGCCCGTTTCACTTCGCTTGATGCCCGCTCGCTGAACCAGCCGAGCGGCACTTGCATCAGGCGCTGGCCGATCGCCACGCGCAGGTGATGGGTGATGTGGTTGTCGGCCTGGTGCGCCAGCATTTCGGCTGCGGTGATCAGGGTCATGCCAGTGAACAGGCTGGCGATGCTGGCTGCGATGGCCCGGCCAATGGCGCCCGATGTGGCGGTTTCGCTCAACGCCAGGTGTGCGATGTGCGCAATGCCTGCCAGAGGTACCAAAGCCAGCATCGAACCCGCCGCAGCCAGCACCGCCGCCAGCGCCAGCCGCCCGCGAATGGGGGAAAGCACACGGCTGAGCGGGCTGCGGGCTTTGTTTGTTGAAGGGGCGGCATCGTCAAGGGGCGTTGATGAATCGGACATGAAGCGGGCCTGGAAAGCTGCAAATTAATTAGTTGCATGACTATAAACTAATTTGCGAAAACCCGACAAGGCAGCTACAAGACTGTCTTCACAAAGCCTGGAGGAACCGATGCAACCACCACAACGCACCCCCGGACGCGGTCGCCCTCGCACCATCACCCGTGAACGGATTGCCGACGTGAGCATCGCCATCGGCTTGCCCAACCTCACGTTCGTTGGCGTGGCCGCTGCGTTGGGCGTAAGCCACATGGCGCTGTACAAGCATGTGCCGAACATCGAAGCACTCAAGTGCCTGGTGGCCGAGGAGATCTTTCAGCGCTGGCAGATCCCTAGGGCAGACGGAATTTGTGTAGAAGGGTTGCAGTCCTACCTGACGCGCTTTGCCACGTCGGTACAGGCATTCGTCAAGGCCCACCCGGGTCTGACGCCCTATGTGATCCGCAGGCTGGCAGCGACAGAAGCGATGATCGACAAGATCAATGACCACCAGGCGCACATCGCCCAGGCCTACGGCCTGAGCCTGGAACAGGCGCGCTGGTTGTTGTCGACGGTGGCGTTCCATGGCTTTGCCGTGGCCGATACGGTGTACACGGTGTCGGGGCGCGAGCCGCTGCTGGAGGCCGACCGGGCTGGCGAAGAATCGGAGATGGAAGTGGAATTGCTTGAGGGCATGCAGGCGCTGATTGTCGGGGCGTTGGTCATGCTGGAGCAGCGGGTTTGAGCCTCATGTAACGGCTGTGCGCCTTTTACTGCCCAGGTTAACTTTTTTGCCATCCCGGCAGAAAGCCCACGTACGCTCTACACTGCTGCCAAGATGGACCAGGGCAGCTTGCCACCATTTGGCCCGTCACGCTGCCTGCGAATGGCCCTGGCCTGCATGATCGTTCTGGCTGCTCCTTCAAACTGCCACACATGGAGTACCTGGAATGGGCTGCGTGTCGAATGGCCGTGTTGCCGGTAAAGCCGGGCGTGGCATCTCGCTGCAATGGCTGGTGGCGCTGGCCGTCGTGCTGGGCATGCTGCTGCTCGGCGCCGCCCTGGCCTGGCAGGGTTACCGCGGAATTCGCCAAACCCTCGTGGCCGCCGCTGGCGATGCCGCCCAGCAGGTTGCCAAGACGATCGACGAGCGGGCCAGGCGCCTGATCGAGCCGGCGCAAAGCAGCATTCGCCTGCTGGCTCACAACACGACGGTGCACACCCAGGCACAGCGCCTGGATCGGCTGCCACAGCTGGTGGAAATGCTGGACGCCAACCGCATGCTCAGCGCCGCCTATCTGGGTTACCCCAGCGGCGAGTTCCTGTTGGTGCGTCGCCTGCGTGACCCACAGCTGATGCAGCGTTTCGCCGCTCCACCGGGCACGGCTTTTCTGGTGCAGAGCGTCAGCCATGGCGACGGCGCCAAGGTGCAGGGCGAGTGGCGCTTTTATGATCGGGCGCTGAACTTGTTGCAGGCCCAGGCCAAACCTGACTATCGCTACGATCCACGCCTGCGCCCCTGGTTCGCTGAAGCCACGGTACAACCCTCTACTGTGCTGACGCGCCCCTATGTGTTCTTCACCACCCGCGAGGTCGGCTTGACCATGGCCCAACGTAGCGTCGACGGTGGCGCCGTGATCGGCCTGGATGTCTCGGTCAACGACCTGGCCAGCGAGACTCAGGACCTGCGCATGACCCCGGGTACCGAGATCGTGGTGGTCGATGACCAGGGCAACGTTGTCGCCTATCCGGACCCGCAGCGGGCAATCGTGCACGAAGGGCAAGGCGTGCGCCTGTCGCGTGTCGCCGAGCTGGGCGCTCCCAGCCTGGCGCGGCTATACGCTGACCTGCCGAAGGGCAACCAGCCTCAGCCTTATCAGGTGGACGGCCAGACCTGGTATGGCATTCGTGTGCAGCTGACCACCCTGGCCGGGCACGACTTGCACGTGCTGATTGCCGTACCAGGCCACGAGCTGATGGTGGGGGCACGCAAAGTCTTGTTCGAGCAGTTGCTCTGGACCGTGGCACTGATGGCCGTGTTGCTGGTGCTCGGCGGTGTGCTCGGCCGGCGCATTGGCCGCCCGCTGCGGCTGTTGCGCGAGCAGGTTCAAGGTTTGGCCAGTTTTGATTTCAGCCGTGAAGTGGGCGTGCACTCGCGGGTTTCCGAGGTGCGCGAGTTGAGCCGCGTGCTGAGCCGCATGTCCGGTACTATTCGCCACTTTCAGGCGATTACCCTTGCGCTCAGCCGCGAGCGAGACCTGGAGCGCATGCTCGATGGCGTGCTGAGCCATCTGGTAGAAGCTGCCGGGGGCGACGCCGGCGGGGTTTACCTGTACGACGCTGAACAGGCTTTGCTGCGCCTGGCCGCCTCGTGCCGCGGTGAACACTACCCAAGCGAGCTGGCAGTGGATGAAAGCGCCCGGCAGCACTTGGCTGCAACAGTGACCCAGGCCCTCGGCCTGCACGAACGCAGTCTGGCCGTGGTGCTGAATGACCGTAGCCAGGCACTGTTGGGCATCCTGGTCCTGCAAATGGGCGAAGAGCAGGCGCAGGAGCGGGTGGGCGAGGCATTTCGGCGCTTTGTCGAGGAGCTGTCCGGTGTGGCTGCAGTGGCCATCGAAACCCGCCAGTTGGTCGAAGCCCAGCAACGCCTGCTGGACGCCATGATCAAGCTGCTGGCAGACGCCATCGATGCCAAGAGCCCCTATACCGGTGGCCACTGCGAGCGGGTGCCTCAGCTGGCGCAGATGCTGCTGGATCAGGCAGTGGCAGCCGACAGCGGTCCGTTCGCCAGCTTCAGCATGACCGAGGCAGAGCGGTACGAGTTCCGTGTGGCAGCGTGGCTGCACGATTGTGGCAAGGTCACCAGCCCCGAGTACGTGGTGGACAAGGCGACCAAGCTGGAGACCCTGTACAACCGCATCCACGAAGTACGCATGCGTTTCGAAGTGCTGTGGCGCGATGCGGAGCTGGCTTATTGGCAAGGCCTGGCCAGCGGCGTCGACCAGCAGGTACTGAAAGCCGCACTGCAGCGAAGCCAGGCCGAGCTGCAGGACGACTTCGCTTTCGTCGCCCAGGCCAACATCGGCGGCGAGTTCATGCAGGACACCGATATCCAGCGCTTGCAGGTGATCGGCAAGCGACGCTGGCTGCGCCATTTCGATAACCGCCTGGGCATCTCCCGTGACGAGGCGGAACGCTTTGTCGGCGTGCCGCAGCCTGAACTACCGACAGAGGAGCCATTGCTGGCCGACCGCCCCGAGCACTGCGTGCCCTGGGGCACCCGCACGCCGCCGGTGGTGAAGGACGACCCGCGTAACATCTGGGGGTTCGACATGCATCTGCCAGGCCACGCCAGCAACTACGGCGAGCTGTACAACCTGTCGATCCGCCGTGGCACGCTGACTGACGAAGAACGCTTCAAGATCAACGAACACATCGTGCAGACCATCATCATGCTCAGTGCACTGCCGCTCCCGCGTCAGCTCAAGCGGGTACCCGACATCGCCGGCAACCACCACGAAAAGATGAACGGCAGCGGCTATCCGCGCCGTCTGGACGGGCAGGACCTGGGCATTGCCGAGCGAGTGATGGCGATTGCCGACATCTTCGAAGCACTGACGGCAGCAGACCGGCCATACAAACCCCCGAAGACGCTGTCCGAATCGGTGAAGATCCTGGTGGCCATGGCCCGCGAGGGGCACGTCGACGGGCAACTGCTACAGCTGTTCCTCAGCAGCGGGGTATACCGCCAATATGCCGAGCGCTTCCTGCGCACCGAGCAGATCGACGAGGTGGATGTGACCTACTGGCTGGCGCAAATTCAGGAGCGCAGCGCAGCGAGACCTGTGAACTGAGGGGTGACAGCACTGAAAAATCAGACCGCGTGGCGCTCGATTCAAGCGCCACGGCCTTTCCCGGCGTCCTCCTGCAGAGCGCCGACCACCCGGGTATTGGGGGTCAGCTCACTCATACCCCTGCACCCCGGCAATGTGCCGCCCGGCGACATAGCCAAAGGTCAGCGCCGGCCCCAGGTTGATGCCGCCCGACGGGTACCAGCCACCAAACACGCTGGCCATGTCGGTACCTACTGCATACAGGCCTGCAATCGGTTGCCCCGCCTCATCCAGTACACGGGCATTGCCGTCGGTGCGCAACCCGGCAAAGGTGCCAAAACAGCCGGGCTTTACTTTCACCGCATAGAACGGCCCGTGCTCGATGGGCGCCACGCAAGGGTTAGGGCCCTTGTGCTGTGGGTCACCCTGCTTGCGGTTGAACGGCGTGGAACCGCGGCCAAACGCCGGGTCCTGGCCGTTACGGGCATGGGTATTGAAGTCAGTGACCGTGGCGCGCAGCCCGGACGGGTCAATGCCGCAGGCCTGGGCGAGCTGCTCGAGCGTAGCGCCGCGTTTCAGGTAGCCGTTGCGCACATGCGGCCCTACCGGCAGCGGTGCCGGGCGGGCATGCCCCAGGCCATAGCAGCGCAAGAAGCGATGATCGCAAACCAGCCACGAGCACACCTCCTGGCCCTGCGGCACTGCAGCGACCATGGCCGACACATAGTCGTAATAGCCATGCGCTTCGTTGACGAAACGCTTGCCGTTGGCCAGCACGCCGATAACGCCCGGTTTGCCGCGCTCGATAATGTGCGGGAAGTGGCCGACGCTGCCGTCGCGATACGGCACCTGTGAAACCGGTGCCCAGGCCACTGGCGACTTCAGGTCGGTGGCAACCACGCCGCCGGCGGACTCGCCCAGCCGCAGGCCATCGCCAGAACACCCCTTGGGCGGCAGCGCCAGGTTGTCGTGGCCGCTGGCATCGCGCGGGAACAGTTGCTGGCGCCGGGCGTTGTCATTGGGGAAACCGCCTGCCGCCAGCACCACGGCCTTGGCGCGGATCAGCTGCTCGCCCTGTGGCGTCGCGACCCACGCCCCGCGCACCTGGCCACCCTCGATCAGCAGGCGTTTGGCCGGCGCCGACGCTTGCAGGTGCACACCCAGGTCCTGTGCCGATTTGGCCAGGCGCGCCACCAGTGCCACACCGTTGACCAGGTGCATGGCCCGACCATGGCGGGCCAGGTGGTACAGGTGGCGGCCAAAGCGCTTGCACACGTGCAGCAGGGCTTTGGGCGAGCGGGTCATGTTGAGGAAGGCGGCAAGGTCGGCACCGGCCATGATCGGCATGCCCATGAACGAGGTTTCGCGCATGGTCTTGCGCAAGCGTGGCAGCAGGGCGCCAACCTCGCGGGCATCGTAGGGCGCGGCGATCACCTGGTGGCCGCCAAGGGCTGCGCCTGGCGTATCGCCATGCATGTCCGGGATGCCGTTGCCGTCGGCAAACTGCAACGCCGTGTACTTCTCGAAAAACGCCACCATATGCGGGCACGCCTCAAGGAAGGCATCGACGCGCTCGGCATTGTAGTTTGTCCCCAGCTCATGGCGCAGATAAGTCCGCGGCTGTTCGATGTCTTCCTCGATGCCGGCCCTGCGCGCCAGCGGGTTGCGTGGCACCCAGGCCCAGCCGCCGGACCAGGCGGTGGCACCGCCAAACACCGGTTCTTTCTCCGCCACGATCACCTTCTGCCCATGCCAGGCAGCCGTGACGGCCGCCGCCAGCCCGGCGGCGCCAGAACCTATGACCAGTACATCGCATTCGGTTTCGAGAGGAGCGGAAGGCATTGCGGGTTTCCTGTGCTTTTATTAGAACAATGTTCCACATTCTTATCAGCAGCGGGTGGTCCTGCAAGGTCAGGTTGGTCATGTCAGGCAAGAACTGGGCGATCATCGGACATTCGGGGTGGCCCGAGCTGCGCTGGCTAGCGACGATGTGGAATCATCTTCTAGAATTCGCAAAAAAATCAGGGACCTGTGACATGGCTGGTAGTCAGATCGAACGCGCCTTCAGTCTTGTAGAAAGCCTTACCGGTGAACCCCAAGGGCTGCCGTTACAAACCCTGGCCGAGCGCCTGGACATTCCCAAAAGCGCTGCCCACCGCATGCTCACGGAGCTGGTGCGGCTGGGCTACGTGCGCCAGAACCGGGAAAACAGCCGCTATCAGCTGTCGGCCAAGTTGGTAGCGCTGAGCTTTCGTTACCTGGCCAGCAGCGGTGCCGACATCATCCAGCCGATTCTTGACCGCCTGGCCCAGGACAGCGGTGAACTGGTGCGCCTTGGGGTAATCGACGGTGCCCGGCAAACCTGGATCGCCAAGTCTCAGGGGGCCCGCTCCGGGCTGCGCTACGACCCGGATATGGGGCGCGACGCGCCGCTGTTCTATACCGCCTCCGGGCACGCCTGGCTGGCCAGCCTGGACGATGAGCAGGCGCTGCAGATGGTGTTGCGCCAAGGTATTGCCGACCCCGACCAGTTCGGCCCGAACGCGCCACGTTCCACCGACGAGCTGCTCGCCTACCTGCACCGCGCCCGCGAGCGTGGTTATGCCTGGGTCGAGGAAACCTCCGCCATCGGCACCTCAGCCCTGGCCGCAGTGGTGCGCCGCCCGCAAAGTGTCGAGGTGATTGGCGTGCTGAGCATCGCCGGGCCCAGCGCGCGGCTGGCACAGAGCCGCCTCGCAGCGCTGGCACCGCTATTGTTGTCGGCGGCAGAAGAGCTGTCGGCGGCCAGTCCCGCCAGCGAGCTGTTTGCCTGAGGGAATATTCCGGTCGATTACCGCACAGTCTGTTGCGCCCGTTCTTCTGAAAAGCTGAACTTGGTTCTAAATTGTCGAGTATGAATTTTGGAACCCGGTTTCAGAATTTCATAACAACAATGACAAGAGGACAGGCTGTTGAACGCACCCCTTCGTATTGCCTTGATTGGCGCCGGCATCATGGGCCGGCAGCATTACCAGCACTTGCGCAATGTGCCGCAAGCCCAACTGTGTGCGGTAGCCGACCCCGGCCCGCAGGCCGAGGCCTTCGCTGCCGAGTGCGGTGTGCCATGCTTTGCCGACCACCGGCAAATGCTGGAGCAGGTGCGCCCCGAGGCAGTGATCGTCGCCAACCCCAACACCCTGCATGTCGCCACCGCCCTGGATTGTGTCGAGGCCGGGGTGCCAGTGCTGGTGGAAAAACCGGTGGGCGTGAACCTGGATGAAGTGCGTGCACTGGTGGAAGCCTCACGCCGCCGAGGTGTACCGGTGCTTGTAGGGCACCATCGCCGACACAATCCGCTGATCGCCAAGGCGCACCAGGTGATCAACGAAGGCAAACTGGGCCGTCTGATCAATGTCACCGCGCTGTGGCAACTGCAAAAGCCCGACAGCTATTTCGAAACGCCCTGGCGCCGCGAGCCAGGGGCCGGTTTCTTGCTGACCAACCTGATCCACGACCTTGACCTGTTGCGTTACCTGTGCGGCGAGGTGGTGCAGGTGCAGGCCTTCACCCGCAACGATGTACGCGGTTTTGCCAACGAAGACAGCGCCGCGGTGCTGCTGCAGTTTGCCAACGGTGCCCTGGGCAGCCTGACCGGGTCTGACGCGGTGGCTGCACCGTGGAGCTGGGAGCTGGACGCTGGCGAAAGCCCCGTGTACCCGCGCCAGGATGGCCAGCCGTGCTATCTGCTGGCCGGTACCCAAGGTGCACTGAGCATTCCCCAGCTCAAGCGCTGGCATTACGCCGAGGCAGGCTCGGGCTGGCATACGCCCCTGTTGCAAAGTTCGGAAAGCATCCCTGCCGGCGAGGCATTGACCCTGCAATTGCAGCATTTTGTGCGTGTTGCCCGGGGTGAACAGGCGCCGCTGATCGACGCTGCCGACGGGGGGCGCACACTGGCGCTGATCGAAGCGATACGACAGGCAGCCCAAAGCGGTCGGGCTTGCGCGCCCGCGCACATTGGCTGATACAACCTTACTATTGCTGGTGATGATAAATGACTGATCGAATTTTTTCCCTCGCGGCCCTGACGGTGCTCGAGCTGTCTCCACCGGACATGGTCGAGGTCGCCGCCCGAGCGGGTTACAGCCATGTCGGCCTACGGCTGGTGCCAGCCACCGAACAGGAGCGGCATTTCCCGTTGGTTGCCGATGCCGAACTGCGTCGGCAAACCCAGGCGCGCCTGCGCGACACGGGCATCAAGGTGCTCGACCTGGAGATCCTGCGTCTTGAACCGGCAACCTGTGTGGCCGATTTCGAAGCGATCCTGGCGGTGGGCGCCGAGCTGGGTGGCACTGAATTGCTGGTAGCGGGCAACGACCCCGACGAAGCGCGCCTGACCGAACGCTTTGCCGCATTGTGCGAGCTGGCGGCGCGCTACAGCATTCACCCTCACCTGGAGTTCATGCCCTGGACCGACGTACGTGACCTGCGCCAGGCCATGCGGGTGGTGGCCAACGCCGACCGCGCCAATGGCTGCGTACTGGTGGATGCCTTCCACTTCAACCGCTCCGGCTCTTCGCTGGACGACCTGGCGCAACTGAAGCCGAAGCGCATGCGCTATGCCCAACTGTGTGACGTTGCTGGCCCGGTACCGGCCGACATGGACGAGATCCTGCGCCAGGCGCGTAACGAGCGACGCTTCCCGGGTGATGGCGATGCCGATCTGGTTGGCCTGTTACGCGCCTTGCCGCCGAGCGTGCCGCTGAGCCTGGAAATCCCCACGCGGCAATTGCTGGAGCAAGGCGTCAGTGGCGAACAGCGCGCGCGCATGGCGCTGGAGAAAGCCCAGGCGGTATTGGCCGCGGTCTGATCGAGCGAACGTGGCGCATGGCACCGGTTACGCCACGTTCGCGAGTGAACCCACACCGAACGCTGCATTGTCGTTGTCCGCTTCTCAAGAAACTCCAAGCCAAAAAAAGGGCCCGCAAGGGCCCCGTAGAGGTAAGTGGCTAGCGCTCTCAGGCGCTCTCGACCTTGCGCGGTGCCATGAAATACATCCACACCAGCGCCAGGAAGTACATGGCCGGGATCATGGTAAACAGCACGGCATAGTTGTTGTTGGTAGCGGTCAGCACGCTGCCGACAATCTGCGTCATGAACATCCCGCCAATTGCCGCACACATGCTGCCGAAGCCGAATACGGTGCTCACCAGATGCTTGGGTGTGTAGTCCATCACCAGGCTCCAGATATTCGCCGTCCACGCCTGGTGCGCGCCTACCGCGATCGAGATGGCCGCCACCGCGACCCACAGTCCACTGGCGTTGGCAGCAAAGATGACGCTGAGCATGGTGCAGGCAAAGATCAGCATGGACACCAAGCGCGCTGTCGTGGCACGCACGCCACGGCCGATCAGCCACGACGACAGAATGCCTCCCCCGATACTGCCGAAGTCTGCCGTCAGCCAGATGATGATCAACGGGATGCCCATCTGGGTCACGTTGATGCCCAGGCTGTATTGCTGGTTCAGGAACGGCGGCAGCCAGTACAGGTAGAACCAGAACACCGGCGCGGTAATCGCATAGGCCACTGCAAAAGCCCAGGTGCCACGCAGGCGCAGGATGCGGCTGAACGGCACGCGGGTCGGCTCGGGCTCGTCATCCTGCTGGATGTACTGCACCTCGCTCTGACGCACGCGGGGGTGGTCTTCCGGGTTGTAGTATTTCAGCACCCAAAACACGACCCACACCAGGCCCAGGCTGCCCATGGCGATGAACGCAGCCTGCCAGCCCCATACAGCCAGGATCAGCGGCAACAGCGCGGGGGTGACCATGGCGCCAACATTGGTACCGGCGTTGAACAACCCCGTTGCAATCGCCCGCTCACCCGCCGGGAACCACAGGCGCACGGTCTTGACGCAGGCCGGGTAGTTGGCGGCCTCGGTCAGGCCGAGGATGAAGCGGCAGACCATGAAACCTGCAGCCGAGGTGGCCAGGCCGTGGGCACCCGTGGCCAGGCTCCACAGCAGTACAGCGAAGAAGAAGGCCCGTTTGACTCCGACCTTGTCGATCAGCCGGCCTTGCAGCAGAAAGCCGATGGCATAGCCGACCTGGAACCAGAAATTGATGTTGGCGTAGTCCATCGCCGTCCAGCTCATTTCCTTGGCCAGCACGGGCTGCATGATGCCAAGGGCGGCGCGGTCGATGTAGTTCAGGGTGGTGGCGAAGAACACCAGGGCGAGCATGCCCCAACGGGTCTTGCCGACGCCGAAGGCGCCGCGGAGCTTGTCGCCGATCGAGCCCTGGGACATCCGGGGCGCGGCGGGGGGGATCTTGGAGTGGTTCATAGACTGCTCGTTTCTTGAAATTGTATTCAGCTGCGGTGCTACGGGTGCGTGACCGTTTCCCAGGCAGGGGGGCACGCAAGGCCGGTGCATGGTGAGCAGTGAAGACGGCAGCGTCAATTCAAGAGACGGGCTACTGTTCGGTTATCGAACGGTTGCGTTGGCCGGCGGGCGCGGCAGGTATTCACGTCACTGAAGGGTAGAAGGCTTTGGCCTTGGTTGCCTGATGGGCGCAACACCGACGTCAATGATCTGCACAGCCCGCGCTCAACGCTCTACCGGCCAGATACCCGAAGGTCATCCCTGGCCCGAGGGTAATGCCGCCGCTCGGGTAGTACCCACCCATCACGCTGTGCATGTCGTTACCCACTGCAAACAACCCGGGTATCGGCTGCCCTGCGTGGTCCAGTACGCGGGCCGAGGCGTCTGTGTCCAGGCCGGCGAAGGTGCCAAGGCTGCCTGGCAGCAGTTTCACCGCATGGAACGGCCCCTTCAGCAACGGCCGAAGCGACGGGTTAGGTGCCTGCTGCGGGTCGCCTTGGGCCCGGTTGTAGGCCGACGCGCCACGCAGAAAGGTAGGGTCTTCACCTTGTGCCGCGTGATGGTTGAAGCCCTCCACCGTGCGCTGCAACTGCTCGGCGTCGATCCCGCAGCGCTGTGCCAGTTGCGCCAGGGTAGCGCCGCTGTGCAAATAGCCACTGCGCTGATAGAAGCGGGTAGGGAAGGGAAAGGGCTTGGCCCAACCGATGCCATAGCGCCGTTGCGCAGCATGGTCGCAGATCAGCCAGGCCTCCGGCTGCTCAGCCTGCGGCGTGGCGGCGAACAGCGCGTTCATGAAGTCGTGGTAGCAATCGGCTTCGTTGACGAAGCGCCGACCATCGCGGCGCACGGCGATGAAACCGGGCTTGGCACGGTCGATCAGGTGTGGGAAATGGCCGAAATGGCCATTGCGGCGCGGTACCTGCGATACCGGCGCCCAGGCGCCCCCGTGGGCGCCTGCCGCAGACACCCGCCCACCCGCCTGTTCGCCCAGGCGCAAACCATCACCGCTATTCTCCCTGGGCGCAGCGGAGTAATGCTGGTCACCGTCCGGCGCGTGCGGCATCAGTTGCGAGATACGCTGGCGATCATGTGGGAAGCCACCGCAGGCCAGCACCACACCACGCCGTGCGTAGATCGCTTGGCCATCGGCAAACAGCGCGCCGTTGACCCGTTCTTCGCACAACAACAGACGGCTGGCCGCTTTCTCGGTCAGCAATGT
The DNA here is from genome assembly GCF_043103905.1 of Pseudomonas sp. yb_2. NCBI lineage: Bacteria > Pseudomonadati > Pseudomonadota > Gammaproteobacteria > Pseudomonadales > Pseudomonadaceae > Pseudomonas > Pseudomonas sp. yb_2. The sequence continues at coordinate 156,363 of NZ_JBICKH010000077.1, forward strand.
CACGCCACGATCAAGGGCGCTGCGCAGCAGGCGCGCCACCAGCGCGTTGCCATTGACCAGATGCAAGCCGCGACGGTGCAGCAGCAAGTCTCGGCCATGGCGCAACAGGCGCTTGCCAACATGCAGCGCTGCCTTGGGCGAGCGTGTGGCGTTGAAGAAGGCAGCCATGTCGGCGCCCCCGGCAATGCCCATGCCGGCCAGGCTGACGATGTCCAGCGGTGGGCGTAACTTGTGCAACCAAGGCCCTAGCCGTCGCCCGTCGTAAGGTAATGCACACAGCGAGCGACCGCCGCGTGCACTGCCATCGCCTTCACGCATGTCGGGCATACGGCTACCGCACTGGAACTGCACGGCTGTGTGCTGCTCGAAGAACGCCACCATTTCCGGACCATGGCGCAGGAAGGCGCGTTGACGCGGGTCCAGCTCGCGGGTGTGGGTTTGCGCACGCAGATAGCGCTCCGGGGCATCGTCGGCTTCGACGATGCCTTCGGCGATGGCCAGCGGGTTGCGCGGTATCCACAACCACCCCCCCGACCAGGCGCTGGTGCCGCCCAGCTGGCTGGCTTTTTCCGCGACGACCACTGTCAGGCCATGATGCGCGGCGGTTACGGCGGCAGCCAGGCCAGAGGCGCCGGAGCCGATGACGAGTACGTCACATTCAAGGGGGGGCATGGAAGGGGTCCGCTCGGATGTTGGAAGAAGTGGCGTGTGGCTTACTGCAGCGGCGAGAAACCGGTCGGGCGCAGCAGCCGCGATTGCAGGCGCAGTACCGCGCCCAGCTCGCGGTTGCGTCGCGAGAATTCCGCCCAGCGCGAGTCTGCCGCCATGGCTGCGCGGCGTGCCATGCGGTCGTCGAGGCTGGCATAGCCCCAGATGTGCACCACTTGGTTGACGTCGCCGAACTCGCTGGTGAAAAAGCCCACCAGGTTGCCCAGGTGTTCGCTCTGCACCTCGAGTGCGTGGCTTTGGTACAGGGCCAGCCAGTCGGCCATTTTCAATGGGTCGAGGGTGTAGGTTCTCAGTTCGTAGTACATGCCGGGTTCTCCGTAGGGGTAGCCGGCGCCTGCAGGCGCGCGGTGACGTGGTTGGCAGCAAGCCAGCCGAAGGTGAGGGCAGGGCCCAGGGTGATGCCGGGGCCGGGGTAGGTGCCCTTCATCAGTGAGTTCATGTCGTTGCCGACCGCATACAGCCCGGGAATCGGCAAGCCGTTGCGGTTCAGCACGTTGGCATCGGCGTTGGTCACCAGGCCACGGGCTGAACCGAGGTCGCCGGTGTGAATGCGGATGGCGTAGAACGGCCCCTTGGTAAGGGGTGCCAAGCATGGGTTGGGCGTATGTTGTGGGTCGCCCATGTAGCAGTTGTAACTGTTGCCGCCTTTGCCAAAGGCGTGGTCGATGCCATTGCCGGCATCGCTGTTGAACTGTGAAAGTGTTTGCGCAAACACCTGTGGATCGACGCCGATGGCCAGGGCCAGTGCCTGCGATGTGGTGGCCCGGTACAGGTAGCCTGCGTCGATCAACGCCTGGTTGTTGACGGGCTTGGGCCGCGCCAGGCCAAGCCCGTAGCGGTTCATTGCCTCGGCATCGCAGACCAGCCAGCAGCTGGCAATGCCTTTGGCGAACATGGTGTGCACGAAGTGGTGGTAGGAGTCGGACTCGTTGACGAAGCGCCGCCCGGTTTGGTCTACCGCAATCACGCCCGGCTTGGCGCGGTCTGTGACCAGGTGCGGGAAGCGCTCACGTTCACCATCGGCATGACGTAGTTCGGAAACCGGTGCCCAGAAGAAGTTGGCCGCCAGGCCCTCGCCCTCGGCTGCTGCCACGGCCTGGGCAAGGCGCAGGGCGGCTCCGTCGTTGGCCGGTGGTGACAGGGTCAGGTGCGGCGCCTTTTGAGCCGGGCGGTAGTCGGCGGCCATTGCGCCTGCTGCGAATCCGCCCATGGCGCACACCACGCCACCACGGGCCATTACCCGCTCACGTCGGCCCTCGCGCTGTACGACCACGCCCGTGATCACGCCGCGCTCGGCGATCAGCTCCACGGCTTCGCTGCGCAACCACAACTGCGTGCCGTGGGCGAAGGCGCTGGTGGCCAGGCGGGCGATCAATGCGTTGCCGGTGGTAAGCCGGGTGCCGCGTGGGTGCTGCAGGCGGTCGCGCGCGTAACGCGCCATCAACTTCAGGCAATGCCACAGCGACCTGGGTGAGCGGCGAATGCTGAGGAAATGCTGGATATCCACCCGGTTGACCATCATGCCGCCGAACAGCAGCATGCCGGGCGGTGGCATCTGCAGGTCCTTGAAGCGTGTGCCCAGGCGCTTGCCGTCGTACTCGACCATTTCTAGCGCCCGGCCGAACTGAGTGGCACCGGGTGCATCCGGGTAATAGTCGGGCGAGAGTGGGCGCAGGGCATAACGCAGTTCGGTGTTCTGCTCCAGCCAGCGCAGCGCCTGGTGGCCATGCTCGATGAAGGCGTCGCCCAAGGCGGGGTCGTAGCCGTCGCCGATGACCTGCTTGAGGTAGGTGCGCATTGCCTCGGGGGAATCCTTGGCGCCGGCGTCACGGGCTTGGTCGGTGCCGTACAGCCACACCGCGCCGCCAGAAATCGCCGAGGTGCCGCCAAAGCGTTCGGCTTTTTCCACCACCAGCACCTTCAGCCCACGGCGGGCCGCGGTGGCGGCAGCGGCAAAACCACCGGCACCGCTGCCCAGCACAACCAGGTCGAAGCTGTTGTGTGTGTGCTCCAGAGTCGTCATGGCTTCAGATCTCCAACGGTGTGACGCCCATGAAGGCGCCAAGGTGGCCCAGTTGGGCGAAGGCCATTTCCGGGCCAGTCTGGATCCTGCAACCTACTTGCCGCGCGCGGTTCAGCAGCGGGGTGATCTCGGGTGAGGTGACCACGTCGGCGACCAGGGTGTCTGGCTGCAGGGTAGCCAGCAGGGCGGCGGACAACGGCAGCTCTGCGCGGGTGCCCATGCCGACTGGGGACGCGTTGGCCACCAGGTCGAAGTCTTCCAGCCCACTGAACTGTGTGCTGACCGTAAGCCCGGGGAAGCCGTTGCCGAGCAGTTCGCATACCGCACCCATGCGTGCGGTGCTGGGGTCGCAGAGGGTTATGCTGGCGATCCCTGCCTCAGCCAGTGCATAGGCAATGGCACTGCCAACACCGCCGCAACCGATCACCAGTGCCCGTTTGCCCGCCGGCTCGAAGCCATGCTTGTGCGCAGCGCCGAGGAAGCCGGCGCCGTCCACATTGTCGCCCAGCAGGCGTCCGTCGCGCTCGCGACGTATCACATTGATCGAGCCCAGGGCAGCCGCGCGCTCGCTCAGGCCGTCCACGCGGTTGGCCAGCGCCTGCTTGTAAGGCACGGTGACCACGCAACCGCGCAGGTTCTGCCAGCCACGCAGGGTATCCGCAAAGCTGTCCAGCGCCGCCTCGTGCAGGTCGATGGGCAGCATGGCGAGGTTGCAGTTGTTGTGGTTGAACCAGGTGTTGAAGTTTTGCGGGGACTTCACCTGGGCGATGGGCGAACCGACGATGGCGACCAGTTCAGTGGAACCTCGAATCATGCTGACCTCCTTATTGGCGTTGTTATGGCGCCAAGGGTGAGGCAGAGGGGCGTGGGCAACAATGCGCCAAGCGGCCACTTAATGCGATAATCGCAGTCATGATCCGGTTATCGCAGTAATCGGCTGTTTTTGTTCCTCTGGTAGCGAGTCGAATGCATGAACACACCCGCCATCCATCCCCGTGACCTGATCGCGGGCTTGCAGAAAGGCCTGGCGCTGATGCAACTGTTCAGCGCCGAGCAGCCGCGCCTGAGTGTGCCGCAGGCGGCCAGGTTGTCTGGCCTTACGTCCAGTGCGGTGCGGCGGTTTCTGCTGACCTTGGTGCATGAGGGCTTTGCCGAAACTGACAGCCGTGAGTACTGGCTGACCCCCAAGGCCTTGCGTATCGGCCAGGCTTATGTGGACTCAGCGCAACTGCCGCGCATGCTGCGGCCGATTGTTGAACAGGTGGCGCGGCAGACCCAGGAGCACGTATCGGTGGGTACCCGCGATGGCGATGAGATCATCCATCTGGTGCGTAGCCGGTATAGCCATGTGGCGTCTTTGTCGATCAGGCCGGGCTCGCGGGTACCGATGTATTGCACGGCCAGCGGGCGAATCTGGCTGGCCTGGCTGGATGAGGGGGAGCGGGACGAATACTTTGCCCGTCACCCGCTGCGGGCGTTGACGCCTTACACACTGACAGACCGGGCGCAGCTGGACGCTGAGCTACAGCGCGTGAAGGGGCAGGGGTTCTGTATCGTTGATCAGGAATATGAAATCGGTATGCGGGTGCTGGGGGTGCCATTGCTGGGGCGGGCCGGCCAGTTGAAAGCCACGCTGACCATCACTACTCATGCATCGCGGTTGAGTATTGATGAGATACGGTTGCGGTATTTACCGACCCTGTATGAGGCGCAGGCGTTGCTTCGGCCAGTGCTGGATTGACGCAGACATGGCGCAGTTTGCGGGCTGGCGCCCTGGATGCGAGAACGGGTCACCCGGAAAGGTGGCTTTGCTCGCCTTTTGGGCCGCTGGACGGCCCAAACCTGTTGACTGACAGGCTTCAGCATCCGGCTCGGTGGCCGGTAGTGGATTTCAATCAATGAGCCAACCCTGGTCCCCCTCGATCAAGGTCCCTCCATGACTGGTAGTGTCACCCTCCCTTGCTGCGGGGTGGCCCTCGATGATCGTGCAGGCAGCGCCGGTTTCGATAACGGCGCCACAACTGATGCGATCGCCCACACGAGCGACGGCCTTGCCATCCACGAATGTTGCATTTGCGCCGGTTTCCACGGTGCCTTCGCCATGGAGCGGGCAGCTATGACGATGGCCTACCAGTACGATGGGTTTCATTTGCGCTTCCTTTTGCCGGGTTGAATGGGGGCTTCCTCAAATGCTTCGGGAGGCGGTGGCGCTGCTCGGACGTTGAACAGGCGGCAGATGCCGTACCAGCAGAGGGCGACGGAGAGGTTGTAGGGAAACAGCACGGCCCAGAACGGCAATTGCCAGTTCTTTTTACCCTGCATTTCACCGGGCTCGCCGGTTCGCCAAGGTGCATAGTGGCGCCAGGCTTCTGCCGGGGTCAGGCAGATGGCGTGCAGTGGCTTGTGCCACCAGTTGGGTTCACCGGGCGGAGGGAGTTTGTCCGGGCCGTGATCCATGAAGTGGCGGAGGTATTCCCATACCTCGGCGACATGCTTGACGCCGGGTTCGGTGGGTTCGTTACTGTCGACCCAGAGGCAGTCTTTTTGGTGCAGGCTGCCGTCTTCGCGGCGGGGGGCGAAGGCGAGGGCATAGCTGGTGCTGAACGATGAGCCGCCGTATTCGGTGCGTTTGAAGATGCCACCTCCGGTGTTACTCCATTCAAACACAAATACCTTGCTCAAACGTCGGTAGTAGATCTTTTGGGTTGATCGGTTGAGGCAAATGGTTGATAGGCCCTTTATAAAGAGAATTCGATAAACTAGGAAGGGAGTGAACACGAAGGGGGTTATTAGAAATAAAAACATCAATAAAATGTCTTCGTTGTAGAGTCTCGAGATGCTGGGGGATAGATAAGGGTAAGTGCTTATCAATAGTGTGATCGTCATTGCGCAGTACAGTTTTCCCATAAATACGGAATCTGTTACCCATGGGTTTCTCAGGCACAAGGTATTCTCGGATAGTTTTGCTAATTGTCCTCCAATTGCAGGTGCGTGCCCTGAGTATGACGTTGAATTGAATATCCAGATGGTTGCCATAATTAGTGATCCAGACGGAAAAGTGACAGCGTCTCAGTGTCTTCGTCCAACCCTTGATTGGCGCGGTAAGTTAGATGCAGTAAGACAGGATTTTGGTTGGCTAGCGTGTTCTCGAAATGCAGAACCAGGCCAGCACCTACGATGTGGCCGGTCGGGGCAATTGGGAATACGTTTATTCCTTTGTCGTCACGGAGGGTGCTCAAGCTTCCTGACCATTCGCTTACCCCAAGCACAAAGCCAGGCAGCAGTACTGTGAATTCAGCGGTTGGTTGGGAAGTGATTACTTTGTTATGTGTGATCGCTGTCCAATCTGGCGGCGACCAGTGGTTATTCTGATGCCATCGGGTGTCGACGTTAGTTATGCCGAGTGATAAGGCCTGCTCGGCGAATAGTAGCTTGGGTCCATAATGTTCATTGTGCCAAGCCTTAATTTCTGTTTGCAGCGAGGTGAAAGCAGGCAGTTTTTTGTGAAAGTCCAAGTTGATGTCGGCGTGCGACTCTCCATCATTGATGCGATTGCCGAATATGCTACGTGCTGCCCACAGTTCTATTGGGCTGTGAAGGCGTTCATGTGCCTTGGCGTGTAGGTAGAGGCCTCCTGCTATGATGGCTACGCCTACGAGGACAAGGGCAGCGGCGGCCCATCCGGCAAAGGGTACCAGCGTTGTAGCGCCCGCAATGGCAAGTCCTGCTTCAAGAGTGACAGCAGAGCCAATGGCCATGGTTAATCCACCAGCAATTGTGTATCTGCCAGCCGTAGAATTGCCGTTATCGAATTGGCGCAATCCCTTAGATAGGTCAGAAAATAGGCTAAATGCAATTGCCGGGTATCCGGCTAAACGCGCAAACAGATTGCTACCCAAGAACTTGATGATCCCATTGCCAAAGGCCATGCCTGTCCGCCAAGGTATGGTTGGCATGGGGCGGCATGGCCAAGACCTCATGTGCCAATGAGAGGACAAAGTGCTCGTGCATGCCTGCTTGCAGCCGATCAAGTTCAAGCTGCTGGAGGGTCAAAGGCAGTTCTGATTTTGAGCGGGCAGCAATCGGCTTGTTTTCGTGTGTTTTCCATTCATGAGCCGGCCCCCAGTTGACTCGCCATGCCAACCGAGACACCGGGCCAAGCCAGGCCTTGCGATGGTCGTCGTCCAGCGCATTCAGCCAGGCTGCAAGATGGTCCGGTGTGACATGGTGAGTGGCAACGCTGTGGTCAGGGAGCACGACCTGCACCAGGCTGGTGAAGTGGTCTGCCAGCGCTGCCAGGCCAACCTCGGCATCCAGCGCGATGGCTCCACCGATAGGCATCCAGGTCGTGATTGCATGGGCAAGCAGCTCGTGAGCGTCTGCAACGTCCACCAGCAAAGGCCCAAACTCATGACGGTCATCCAGGGCGCTGTTCTTCCATAACCATGCCTTTTGAGTATTTCGGCTGACAGCGTTTATAAGGTCGAGTACCGATGGGGCATAAGCAGGAACCAGTTCACCTTCCTGCGGGATGGGCCGATAGGCCCAGTTCTCGATTGCACTGGTCATGAGCAGCAGAAAGCGGCAGTTGTGAGCGAAGTCTTCGCTGCGCGGAGGAGGTGATGACAAGGTGGTCATTGGACTTGCCCTCGGATACAGCGGCAATCGGGTAGGGGACAGGAGCCATCAGGGCGGCGCCCACACAGGCGCTCCAGCGGCTTGCCAGTGTTCGGTGCACTGCTGAGGGAAAAGGGGCTTGTCGTTCCATTTGCCGACTTGAGCATCTGGCCGGTGATGCGAATCGTCGGGCTGTCCAGTGTGATGCCTGTTTCGTCGATTCGAATGGAGCCACCAGGGCCTTGGATGACCACGGCTTCCGATGCTCGAAGTTCATAACGGCGAGTACGTCTGCGGATATCCCCACGGGCTTCCAGCTCGGCATGCCCTTCGACCCGTTGCTCGAAGTTGCCACCGATACGGGTGTGGTGATTGGCGGCGATCTGATCGTGACGGTGATTGCCGATGTTTTCGACACGGTCCTTGGCGATCCTGATCGTGTGGTTTCTACCGATGTCGAGCGCGGCATCCTGCCCAATGGTGATGCGCTCGTCATTGCCAACCGTTTCCGTACGGTCGTGGCCGATCAGGATCGATTCGTCGTTATCGACCTGCTCTTTGCGGTCATTGCCGACCTGCGTAGTCTCATCATGCTTGACCACATTGTTCTGGTCCCTCTGGGCATGAATGAACACTTCCTCCTGGCCCAGTTCGTCCTCGAAGCGCAGCTCGTTGAAGCCATCGCCCTTGTGGGTCTGGCTCTTGATGGTCATGCGGGTCTTGTGACGGGGAAGGTCGTACGGTGGCAGCTGGTTGCCGCAGTAAGTACGGCCGGTGATCATCGGCTGATCGGGGTCGCCGTTGACGTAATGGATGATCACGTCCTGGCCGATCCGGGGGATGGCCATCGAGCCCCAGCTTCCACCCGCCCAGCCTTGAGACACCCGCAGCCAGCACGAACTGAACTCGTTGTTCTGGCTTTCGCGGTCCCAGGGGAAACTGACTTTTACCCGGCCCCATTCATCGCAGTAGATTTCCTCGCCAGGCGGGCCGACGACGGTGGCCATGTGCGGCCCGTCAACGCGTGGTTTGGGCAACGGAGCTGGGCGCCACTCGGTTCTGCTTGGCACCAGTACCGCCTTTTGCTCGTAACGTGTGCCCTGGTCGGCCCCGGCAGCTTCTTCCTGCAGGCTGGTGGGCTGGCTGCCTTCGTGGTGGACCGTGCTGACCCGCCAATGCACATTCAGGTCTTCGCGCGGGTGGTCGGTCAGGGTGAAACTGAGCCCCGGTTGCAGGCGCACGTCATCGCCCTGGACCTCGGCAAGGCGGTTGACCCCGCCTTGCTGCAGCGTATTGAAAAGAGCCTGACGGCTTGCCCCTTCTGGATTCGTGGCAGCTTTCTGGCTGCGACCGTCGCCACACAGCTGGCGATGTGCGAGGTGGCCGAAGCCATCCGTTGTGCCACCGCCCGGTTTGTACAGCGCATGCCCTCGCTGCAGCAGCTGTGCTTCAGCGACGGCATGGTATTTGTCGACGACCAGTGCCTGGCCTGGCTCAAGGGCACCCAAGGGCCGTCTGGCCAAGGTGCAACCCCCCAGGAGTTCAGCGGCCTGCGCGAGGAGCTTGTCAGCCAGCTGGAAACCGGTGGCATAGAGCCGCTGCTCCTTCGGCTGCAAGGGCTGCAAGCCGGCGTTCGTGCTCCCCGTGAGCGCTGCCACACCACCGTGATTGCAGCTGATCTGCTGGCCGCGCGGGGTGTGTCCTGGCTGGCCCAGGACCTGTGCGCCAACGTTGCCCGAACCATGCAGCAAACCACCGCCAGTGCGTGGGAGCCCGAGGTGTTTGAGCGGCTTCAGCAGTACGCGGCATCCCCAGTGTTGGCAGTTCAAGACAAGGATCAGGAGCCTCGATGAATCAAATATGGACGCAACTCAAACGTTGGGGCTGGCCGTGGGTAACGCGCATTGGCCTGGCGCTGCCGCTGCTGCTCGGGCTTGGCGCCTTGCTGATGCTGGTCGCCATCTGGTGGCTTGGCCCGCAATGGACGTGGCGTGAGCAGCAGCCGCTGGCAAGTGTGGCTCATCGCAGCGTGGCAAGCCTGGTGCTGGTGCTGGTGCCGCTTCTGTGCTGGCTTGGGGTGCTGCGCACGCGCTTTCGCCGCCTGCAAGCGGAGCGCCGCCAGGCACTGGCCGCCGAACAGGATGTCGCGCTACCATTCGTGCAGGCGCAAGAGCGGGCCTTGAGCCAGGGGCTTGAGCGGTACCTCGACAATGCCGGTGGGCGACGCGCGTTGTACCGGCTGCCCTGGTACCTGGTGTTGGGCGACGAACAGTCCGGTAAAAGCAGCTTCATCGACCGCACCGATCAGCGCTTTACCCTGACGCGTATCGACCAGGCCCAGGCACGGGGCCGACAGACTCAAGCAATGGCCTACCCGGTAGGCTGGTGGGTCAGCGACGATGCCGTGATCATCGACCCGCCCGGTGTTTTCATCAGTCAAAAACCACCGGTGGGCTCGGCGGCCAACGCCCCCTCCGAAGCCTCCGCGCCGCCCGGCATCCAGGCCCGGTTATGGGAGCACCTGTTGGGCTGGCTGCAGCGTAAGCGAAGCCAGCGGGCGCTCAATGGAGTGTTGCTGGTGGTCGACCTGCCGGCGTTGCTGCATGGCAGGCCCGAGCAGCGCGTCGCGCTGGCCCATGGGTTGCGCACACGCCTGTACGAAGTGAGCAGTCAGTTGGGGGCGCGCCTGCCGCTGTACGTGGTACTGACCAAATTCGATCTGCTGGACGGCTTCGACCAGTTCTACAGCCAGCTTCCGGCCGCCAAGCGTAAAAGCCTGTTGGGGTTCACCTTCAAGCTGGATGCGGTTGACGCGTTCGACGCCTGGCTGGATGAGTATGACGAGCACTACGGGCGGCTTCTCACCCAATTGCAGGAGCAGGTCATCGACCGGCTGGATGTACTGGGCAAGACAGCGCCGTGCGGGCGCCTGTTCTCACTGCATGCACAGTTGATCGGGTTGCGCCCCATACTGCAGGCATTCCTGCGCGAAACCTTGGCGAGTGACCGGTTCACCACGCCACCCTTGGTACGTGGTGTGTACTGGTCGTCAGTGGTACAGCAAGGCGACATGCGCAATGCCTTTGTCCGAGAAGCGGCTCAGCCCTACACGACGAAGCTGCCCCTGCGTGAAGGTAAGGCACAGGGGAAGGCGTTGGTCTATTTCATCCAGCAAGCATTCAGGCGGGTTATCTATCAGGAAGCCGGGCTGGCGGGTGACAATGTTCGGGTTGCGCGCAGCAAGCGCCACTTGCTGTGGGTGGGCTCTGGTGTAGGCATCCTGGCGTTCAGTATCGCCGTTGCCAGCTGGCAGCGTTACGCCGACATCAATGGCGCCAAGGCTGCCAGTGTGCTCGCCAAAAGCCAGGAGTACAGCGGTCACGAAGTCGATATGCGTCTTGATCCGACCGGGCGCAACCTGCTGGCGCCACTGGACCAGATTCGCGATGCGGTCGCGGTGTTTGGCGACTATAGTGCGGCCTGGCCGGTGGTTGCCGATTTTGGCTTGTATCAAGGGCGCAACATTGGTCCCTTGGTTGATGAGGCGTACCTCAGCTTGTTGTCTAAACGTTTCTTGCCGGCCTTGGCCAGTGGTGTGATCGATGCCATGAACGCAGCACCACCTGGCAGCGAGCAACAAATGGCCGCGCTCAGGGTTTACCGGATGATCGAGGACCGCAACAGCCGCCGGCCCGAATGGGTCGAGGACTGGATGGCCCGTCAGTGGCAACGGGCCTTTCCTGGCCAGGGGCAGTTGCAGCGTGACCTCATGCAGCACCTGAAATACGCCTTGGCCTATGCCGATACCGATTTGCCGCAGTACCGCCAGCGGGTCAGCGAAGTGCAGCAGGCGCTGCGCAAATTGCCGTTGCCACAGCGGGTCTATGCAGGGCTGAAACAACAATCGTACCAGCAGTTGCACGCCGGGCTGGACCTGCGCCACCAGGTAGGGCCTGCGTTCGATGTGGTGTACCAGCCGTCTTCCGGGGCCAGGCAAGGGGATGAGGATGTACGGCTGGCCGCCATGCTCACCGCCAAAGGCTTCAGGGAATACTTCGAGCCGCACAGCCAACGCTTCGCTGAAATGGCGATGGTTGATCAATGGGCATTGGGGGAGCGCAGTCAACTCGACTATTCGGACGTCGACCGCGATGCGCTGACCGAGCGGCTGTATAACCTCTACAGCGCCGATTACATTGACAGCTGGCGGCGCGCCCTGACCGCTTTTACGGTGGCTGACTTCCGTGATCTGGACCATGGTGTCGCGATCCTGGAGCAGTTGACCGGCCCCGCAGCACCATTGCAACGGCTGCTGGATACGGTCAGGGATAACACCTCGCTTGCGCCTCCAGCAGCTGTTGAAGCATCGGGTGAGCTGAGTACGCTGCGCGTAGCAACCGGAAAACCCGAGCAACAGCAAGCGTTGGCCATCCAGCGGGCGTTTGCAGGCCTTGGCGCCATGCTGCAGGCGACAGGAGAAAAGCCGAGCTACTACGATGAAACCCTTGGCGCTGTTGCGGCCGTGCTGGACTACGCCAAGGCCGTACAGGACAGCCCGGACCGCGGCAAGGCTGCTTTGCAGGCCGTGCATCAGCGCTTTGCGATGACAGGGCAGGACCCGATAGGCACCCTCCAACGTATTGCCACAGGTTTACCGGAGCCTATCAGCCACCAGGTCAGAAAGCTCGCCGACCAGACTGCCCAGGTGCTGAACGTTGAAGCACTGCGCGAACTGGAGCGACGTTGGGATGCTGACGTGTACAGTTTTTTCCAGCAACGCCTGGCAGGCCGCTACCCCTTTGTGGTGAAGGCACCCGATGCTTCTTTGGATGACTTCGAGGCGTTCTTCGGGCCGAAAGGGCGCCTGCAGCAGTTTAATGATCGGTATCTCAAGGTTTTCCTGAAGGACAACCTTGAGGCCTTGCAGTCCGCTCAGCACGGGCAATCCCTGATTCGTGCCGACGTGATCGAGCAGCTCGAGCTGGCGGAGCGCATCCGCGAAACCTTCTTCGATCAGCGTGGCAAGCTAAGTGTGCAGTTCAGCATCGAGCCCTTGGGGCTCAGTGCAAACCAGCGTACCAGCCTGCTGGACCTGGATGGCCAGTTGATTGCCTACACCCATGGGCCAAGCCATATCACGGGTATTGTCTGGCCCAATACCTTGGGGCAGCAGGTCCGCAGCAATCTCACCTTGCTAAGGCAAAATGGCAACAGCAGCAGCCTGGAGTACCGTGGCCCGTGGTCGATGTTCCGCTTGCTCAGCCGCGGTGCGCTCAATGGCCGGACGGCGACCAGCGTGGACCTGAGCTTCAGGACCGGAGATGGCGTGATGCGCTATCGGCTTAACGCTGAAAAAGCCTTCAATCCCATTACCCAGCAACCTTTCAAAGGCTTCCGCTTGCCCCGAGGCTTGTTGCAACAGCCAGCCAGTGTGGTGCAGGCGGTGCTACCGGATGGGCAGCGACTATGAACCTCGTCAGGGGCGCAGTGCATTGACTGTGCAGGCTTTCGAAGCCTGGGTATGCGCTGGCTGCCCCCGGCCTCTGCTTACTCCACAGCCTCGGCCACGCCCTGATCCTCACCCAGGAACCCGCCACTCTGATGCTGCCACAACCGTGCATAGGTACCCTTTTTCGCCAACAGTTCGGCATGGGTGCCTTGCTCGATGATGCGCCCTTCATCCATCACGATCAGCCGGTCCATGGCGGCGATCGTCGACAACCGGTGGGCGATGGCAATAACGGTCTTGCCTTGCATCATTTCATCCAGGCTCTCCTGAATGGCCACCTCCACCTCCGAGTCCAGCGCGCTGGTGGCTTCGTCAAGCAGCAGGATCGGTGCGTTCTTCAGCATCACCCGGGCAATTGCAATGCGCTGGCGTTGGCCGCCAGACAGCTTGATGCCGCGTTCACCCACCAGGGTGTCGTAACCGCTGTTGCCCTGGCGGTCGCTGAGCTGGCTGATGAAACCATCGGCCTGGGCACTGGCCGCAGCGGCACGGATCTGTGCTTCGGTAGCATCGGGGCGGCCATAGGCAATATTGTCGCGAATCGAACGGTGCAACAGCGAGGTGTCCTGAGTGACCATGCCGATGGCGCTGCGCAGGCTATCCTGCGTGACCTTGGCGACGTTCTGCCCGTCGATGCGTATTTCCCCCTTGTCCACGTCGTAGAAGCGCAGCAGCAGGTTGATCAAGGTGGACTTGCCGGCGCCGGAGCGGCCGACCAGGCCGACTTTTTCGCCCGGACGAATGTGCAGCGTCAGCTCATTGAGCACCTGGCGCTCGCCGTTGTAGTTGAAGCTGACCTTGTCGAAACTCACCGCGCCACCCGTGGTTACCAGCTCTGCAGCACCCGGCACATCCTGCACCTTGGGGCCGCGGGTGAGGGTGGCCATACCGTCCTGCACGGTGCCGATGTTTTCGAACAGCGAGGTAATTTCCCACATGATCCAGTGCGACATACCGTTGACGCGCAAGGCCATGGCGGTGATTGCCGCCACGGCCCCGGTGCCGACCTGGCCCTGGTGCCACAGCCACAGTGCGTAGCCACCGGCACCAAAGATCAAGCCCACCACCAACGCCTGGTTGACGATTTCGAACTGGCTCACCAGGCGCATCTGGCGAAAACCGGTCTGCTTGAAATCTTCCATGGCTGCGCGCGCAAAGTGCGCTTCGCGGTTGGAGTGCGAAAACAGTTTTACCGTGGTGATGTTGGTGTAAGCGTCAGAAACCCGCCCGGTCATCGACGACCGGGCATTGGCCTGCTCCTGCCCGACCTTGCCCAGCCGGGGGACGAAATACAGCATGGCCAAGCCGAACAGCACGACCCAGGCAATGAAGGGCAGCATCAGTTTCAGGGCAAAGCCGCCGGCCAGCGCAATGATCGCGATGAAATACACGCCAATCCCAGGCAGGATTTCAATGAGTGTAAACAGCACATCTCGTACTGCCAGCGCCGTCTGCATCACCTTGGTAGTGACCCGGCCAGAAAACTCGTCAGAAAAGAACGACAAGCTCTGGCGCAACATCAGGCGGTGAAAATCCCAACGCAGCCGCAGCGGCAGGTTGATCGCCAGCACCTGGTGCTGAACCATGGTGCGCAGCGCCACCAGCCCGATGCTGACCACCAGGACGATGCCGATCCCCCACAGCACACGGCTTTCCTCGGGGCCAACAATACCGCCTGCCTGCCAGGACGCGAGCAGGTCGACCACCTGGCCGAGGAACGCGAACAGCCAGGCTTCGTATATCGACACCCCGGCACTGAGCAGTGCCAGCGCCAGAATGTAGCCACGGGCGCCGCGGGTACAAGCCCACATGAAGCGCAACAGGCCAACGGGCGGCGGTGGTACCTCGTCGGGTGGGAAGGGGTCGAGCCGACGTTCAAAAATACGCAGCATGCTTGTCTCCGAAAAAACGGTTTTTTGCTTAACCGGTAACCATACAGCACATCACAGCATTCGCCTGTAGGTAGAAGCCGCCGAAGCAGGTCCGTGTGGCTGGCGCCTGAAACCCACTGCATTGCTATAGCGGTGAAGCAAGGCCTGATTTGAAGCGTGCGACTGCGGGCTTGCCTGTGGCGACTTTTCCCGCCATTATCCAGCCATACCTACGCAACGGGCTTGCCAGCATGTCCACATCCAACCACGCCATTTCCGCTTCGGGCTTCATCGCTCAGGCAGACGCGTGCGTTGCCGTTGCCAAGAAATCCAAGAAACAGCCGCTCATCTGACCGAGGCGCGCTGTCTCGTCAGGTGGGCTGACGAGACAGAAGGCGCCAGGTATCCCTGCCACCACTTCCACTCTTCGCCCTGCTGACGCTGACTTTCGGTCAACATCAGGAGTTTTTGCATGTCGAATTTCCGTGGTATCTGGATCGCCCTCGTCACGCCAATGCGTGCCAATGAAATCGACTTCCCAGGCCTGGAAAAGCTGGTGAAGAAGCTGCTCGAAGACGGTGTGGCCGGTTTTGTGGTGTGCGGTACCACGGGTGAGGCAGCGGCGTTGTCCAAGGCCGAGCAACTGGCAGTGCTGGATGCCGTGCTGGCCTGGGTGGAGCCTGGCAGGGTGGTGATGGGCCTGTCAGGTTACAACCTGCGTGAGTTGCTGGCCTTCCAGGCTGAAATCCAGCAACGTGACATTGGCGGACTGCTGGTTCCCGCACCTTGCTACATCCGCCCTTCGCAGGCTGGCATCGAAGCCTTCTTCGCCACCGTGGCCGATGCCGCCAGCGTGCCAGTGATCGTCTACGACATTCCCTACCGCACAGGCGTACGCATCGAACGTGAAACCCTGCGCCGTATCGTGCGCCATCCACGCATTGCAGCGGTGAAAGACTGTGGCGGTGACAGCGAGACGACCATGGCCCTGATCGAGGACGGCCACGCCCAGGTGCTGGCCGGTGAAGACCTGCAGATCTTCAACAACCTGTGCCTGGGTGGGGCAGGGGCCATTTCAGCCTCCGCACATGTGCGCGCCGACCTGTACGTACGCATGGTGCGGCAGGTTGACAGCGGTGATTGGGCTGCCGCGCGTGGTACGTTCTACCAGTTGCTGCCCTGGATCAAAGTGGCCTTTGCCGAGCCCAACCCGGCCGTGGTCAAGGCGGCATTGCAGCTGCAAAGCCTGATTGCAGACGAGCTGCGCGAGCCCATGCAGACGTGCACGAATACCACCCGAGACAAACTGCAAAGCGTGCTGTGTTCACTCGGCGCCTGAAGCGGCAACGGTTGATGGCGGGTTGACAAGCCGCCACACCCGGCATATACCGTTGGTTGTCAGGAGCCGCGCATCAATGGCGATGTCGCGGCCTCCACACCGAACCCCAAAGAGCAAATGAGCTCTCTCCGCATGCGGAGAGGGCTTTTTTTCGTCCCTGAAAAATAACAACAAGAGGTGGTCAACATGCGTCATGGTGATATATCCAGCAGCAATGACACCGTCGGCGTCGCCGTGGTCAACTATAAGATGCCGCGCCTGCATACCCGCGATGAAGTGCTCGAAAACGCCAGAAAAATCGCCGACATCATTGTCGGCATGAAGCAGGGGCTGCCGGGCATGGATCTGGTGATTTTTCCGGAGTACAGCCTGCAGGGCATCATGTATGACCCGGCCGAAATGATGGAAACCGCCGTGGCCATACCCGGGGTGGAAACCGAAGTGTTCGCCCAGGCCTGCCGCAAGGCCAATGTCTGGGGCGTGTTTTCGCTGACCGGCGAGCGCCATGAAGAGCACCCGCGCAAATCCCCCTATAACACCCTGGTGCTGATCGACAACAACGGCGAGATCGTGCAGAAGTACCGCAAGATCATCCCCTGGTGTCCGATCGAGGGCTGGTACCCGGGCGACCAGACCTACGTTGCCGATGGCCCCAAGGGCCTGAAGATCAGCATGATCATCTGCGATGACGGCAACTACCCGGAAATCTGGCGCGATTGCGCCATGAAAGGCGCCGAGC
Source organism: Pseudomonas sp. yb_2 (assembly GCF_043103905.1). Taxonomy (NCBI): domain Bacteria; kingdom Pseudomonadati; phylum Pseudomonadota; class Gammaproteobacteria; order Pseudomonadales; family Pseudomonadaceae; genus Pseudomonas; species Pseudomonas sp. yb_2. Next base: position 173,190 of record NZ_JBICKH010000077.1, read on the forward strand.
TGATCGTGCGCTGCCAGGGTTACATGTACCCGGCCAAGGACCAGCAGGTGCTCATGGCCAAGGCCATGGCGTGGGCTAACAACTGCTATGTTGCAGTGGCCAACGCCGCGGGCTTCGATGGTGTGTATTCCTACTTCGGTCACTCGGCGATCATCGGTTTCGATGGCCGTACACTCGGCGAGTGCGGTGAAGAGGAGATGGGTATCCAGTACGCTCAGCTGTCGATCTCGCAAATTCGCGATGCGCGGCAGAACGACCAGTCGCAAAACCACCTGTACAAGATCCTGCACCGTGGCTACAGCGGTATGCATTTGTCTGGCGACGGCGACCGCGGCATTGCCGAATGCCCATTCGAGTTCTATCGCACCTGGGTGCTGGATGCCGAGAAGGCCCGCGAGAACGTCGAGGCCCTGACCCGGCGCACCTCGGGGGTGGCGCAGTGCCCGGTCGGCAGTCTTCCCTACGATGCCAAGGAAAAGGAAGCCCGCTGACGGGGTTGCCCAGCGTGCCTGCGGGCACGCTGTTTCACAAAGTGAGGGGAAGACCATGCCGTTCTTGAACGACCTGCTGGAGCAGACGCGTCGCGATGCGTCCTCCAGTGCTGCACTGAGTGCCGAAAACTGCCACACCCGGGCAATCGTCGAGACCCACCTGCGCAGCGAAGACACCCTGCAGTCGCGTTTCCGCTTCGATGTCGCTGCCGTCATGCAGGTAGTACGCAACGAAGTGCTGGGCCAGGACGAAGCCTTGCAGGCCATCGAAGATGTGCTCACGGTGGTACGTGCGGATATTCTCGACCCGCGCCGCCCGCTGTTCACGGCATTGTTCCTCGGCCCGACCGGGGTCGGCAAGACCGAGGTCGTGCGTGCCCTGGCCCGCGCCCTGCACGGTGATGCCGATGCCTTCTGCCGGGTCGACATGAACACGCTGGCCCAGGAGCACTACGCCGCTGCTCTGACCGGCGCGCCACCGGGCTATGCTGGCGCCAAGGAGGGCCGCACGCTGTTTGACCAGGTGCTGCTGGACGGGAGCCAGGGGCGTCCTGGGATCGTTCTGTTCGATGAGCTGGAAAAGGCCAGCAAGGAGGTGTCCCAGGCGCTGCTCAATGTGTTCGACAATGGCCTGCTGCGCTTGGCCTCCGGAGAAAAGAGCTTCAATTTCCGTAACACGCTGGTGTTCATGACCAGCAACCTGGCGGCAGACGAAATACGCCAACACCGGCTGGGCCCGCTGGCGCCGCTGCGGCGTCTGCTTGGTCTGCAGGCAGGGCGCCGCGAGCGTTTGCTGGGGCTGGTGCGGCGGCGCCTGGTGAAGCGTTTTTCTGCCGAATTTGTCAACCGCATCGACAGCACTGTGGTGTTCAATGCCATCGAACAGGAGGTGAGCGAGCGCATCATTGAACTGGAGGTGTCGCGCCTGAACCGGCGTCTTGCCAAGCATCACTGCTGCCTGCAGCTGGATGCGGCGGTGGTTGGCAAGCTGGCCAGCGAAGGCCATGACCTGGAGTTTGGCGCGCGTGCGCTCAAACGCTTTATCCGCCATGAGCTGGAAGTGCCACTGGCCGAGTACCTGCTCGGTAACCGCATCCCATGCCGGGCAGAAGTGACGTGCATGACGGTGGCCGGCCACCTCGAGCACGGGCGCATCCGTTTTTCGTTGCCGACATGACGGTTGTCACAGGACGGTGTGATGAGTAGACAAGACAGGCAATTGAAGGTGGGCTTGCTGTTCGCCGAAACCGGCGTTACCGCAGCCATTGAACGCTCGCAGCGCTGTGGCGCGCTGCTGGCGGTAGAACAGGTTAACCGCGAGGGGGGAGTGCTCGGCCAGCCGGTTCTGACCTTGGTCGGCGACCCCGGAGGCGACCCGGACCGTTATCGCAACCTGTGTGACGACTATGTGCGCAACCACGGCGTACGCCTGATGCTCGGCTGCTACATGTCCCACACCCGCAAAGCCGTGATGCCCGTCATCGAGCGCGCCGATGGCTTGCTGTTCTATCCCACGCCCTACGAGGGCTTCGAGTACTCGCCCAATATCATCTACGGCGGGCCGGCACCCAACCAGAACAGCGCGCCGCTGGCGGCATACCTGACACGTCATTACGGCGCCAGGGTCGCCTTCGTCGGTTCCGACTATATCTACCCGCGCGAAAGCAACCATGTCATGCGCCACCTGTACAAGCAGCATGGCGGCGAAGTGGTGGAAGAAGCCTACATGCCCCTGTACCCCTCGGCCGATGACCTGGCCCTGGTGGTCGAGCGGGTGGTGCGTTCTGCCCCCGACGTGGTGTTTTCGACCGTGGTCGGTACGGGGACGGCAAGCTTCTACCAAGCAATGGCGCAGCGCTATGGCAATGGCCCTCGGCCGCCGATCGCCAGCTTGACTACCAGCGAGGCAGAAATTGCCGAAATGGGGGCCGAGGTGGCTCACGGCAACATTGTCGTGGCACCGTACTTCACCAGCGTCGAGTCACCGCAAAGCAACGCATTCGTGAGTCAGTGCCGTGCGTTCTTTCCGGCCGATGTGCGCATCACTGCCTGGGCCGAGGCGGCGTATTGCCAGATGCGCATGCTGTGCCAGGCGGTGAATGCCACCGGCAGCCTGGAGGTGGAGGTAATCCGCAATCACCTGTACCACACGAGCATGGATAGCCCCCAGGGCAGGGTGCAGGTGGAGCAGCAGAACAACCACTCGCACCTGTTTTCACGTATCGGCGAGATCGATGCAAGCGGGCAGATCTGCATCAAATGGCAGTCGCCTACCACCATCCGCCCTGACCCCTATGTGGTGGTTCACAACCTGGACGACTGGACTGCGAGCATGATGGGAGGCGGCCCCTCATGAGTACGTCGAATATCCTGAACACGCTGCGTGAACTGCACGTGGGCATTGTTTGTCCGCCCAGTGAAATCACTGATGCCCTGGTGTTGCAACTGATGCGCATCGGTTGCTCGGTGAAGCAGTGCTGGCCACCGCCCAAGGCGTTCGACACCCACACTGACCTGGTGTTTTGCGGTGTGTTCGAAGGCCGCCACCATGCCGAGCTGGGCAGGCTGCTGGCGCAGGGCGGCGTACGCCTGACCGCCATCGCCTTGGTGGAGTACGAGAGCCCGACCATTCTTTCGCAAATCCTGGAGCTGGGGTGTCACGGCGTGATGGTGCTGCCTCTGGACAACCACAAGGTACTTCCGGCGTTGGTGTGCGCCAGAAGCAACAGCGAAGCCCAGGCCCGCTTGATGCAGAAGAATGCCCAGTTGCAGGAGCGTCTGGAGCACCAGGCCGACATCAACAAGGCCAAGGTCCTGCTGATGGCGGCCCAGGGCTGGCAGGAGCCTGAAGCTCATGCCTACTTGTCGAAAGAGGCGATGAAACAGCGGCTGTCGATGCTGGAAATGGCAAGAAAAACCCTAAAACAATTCGAATGAGAAGAGGTTGCCATGTTGTACGGACTGGTTCTGCTGTATGTGGGTGCAGTGTTGTTCATCAACAGCATCTGGCTGATGGGGCGCATCACCGACCGCGAAGTGGCGGTGATCAACCTGTTTGTCGGTTTGCTCAGCCTGTTGGTGGCGGTCTACCTGATCTTCGTGGTGGGCTCGGCCGAAGGCATCAAGGCCGGTGCCTTGACCCTCCTGTTCGCCTTTACCTACCTGTGGGTGGCCGCCAACCAGGTGCTGCAGGTAGATGGACGCGGGCTAGGCTGGTTCTGCCTGTTCGTCAGCGTGACGGCGCTGGTGGTGACAGTCAGTTCCATCCCTGGTGCCGAAGGGCTGTTGAAGGTGTGGGATGTACTGAACTGGGCGGCGTGGACGGTGTTGTGGTTCAGCTTTTTCCTGTTGCTGGCGCTGGCCAGGAAGATCCAGCGTCTGGTGGCGGCAATGACCTTGCTGTGCGCGATCTTCACAGCCTGGGTGCCCGGGTTGTTGATCCTGTGGCAGCAGATGGGCTGACGGCCATGCGCCCGCTGTGGAGCAGCCTTGCGCTGCTTACGGCAGGCGCTTTTCCATCGGCTGATACACCAGCCCGGCAAACTCACCCACGTCGCCTGCCAGGGTGAAGCCGTAGCGTTGGTAGGCGGGTACAGAAGACAATGATGCCTTTACCGTCACCACCTCGGCGCTGGCATGCTCCAGTGCGGCGTTCATCAAACGCTTGCCTATGCCCTGGCGTTGCAGGCCTGGTGCAATGAACAGCATCGCAATGTGACGGCCTTCCTTGAGCTCGATCAGCCCCGCGATAGCGCCTTCGACAAAACAGGCCAGCATGAGGTTGTCACCCTGCATGCGCTCGGCAAACGCCTGGGGTGCTGACACCTGGGTAAAGGTCTCGATACCTTGCGCCGACAGTGTGGGCGCGACTGCCTGCATGAAGGCATCCATGCACAAGGCGCAGGCTTGGGGGAGGTCGTCAGGGGTGAGCGTGCGTACTTGCATGGTAATCGTCCTTGTCGGGTGTCCTTCTGTTGCCCACTTTAACCTGTTACGGGTTCAAGGGCCGATGCGGTATCAAGCTGCCCTGGCAGCCCCCGGCTTGCGTTCGCAATCAGGATGTCTTCGAAGAATGCCCCGACAGGTTCGGTAGGGTGGCACAGCTGTATCTCCAGCACCCACACCACCTCGCTCGGGACAATCTCCACCTCGGCCAGCTTGTCCTGGCCATACAACACATGCGGGAAGTCGGCGATGCGATGCCCGGCCAGGTTGCGCTCCAGCTGCCAACCTTTGGCCTGGGCACTGCGCTCGGCAAAGTTATACAGTTCACGCCCGGTCAACCCGCGGCCCCAGGCCTGGCGGGTCTCGTCGAACACTTCATGCAGTGCCTTCACGCAGGCGTGGTGCAGGGCGTGCTGGCCAAACACGAAGGTATCGCCATAGTCACCTTCATAGCCATCCCAAACCGGGCCAACGTCGACAACGACGATGTCCGTGGCGCGTAGCACACGTTGAAGGTCAATGCCTTGCCGTGGCGTACGCACGGTATCGTCACCAAAACGGATGTAGGTGGGGTGCCAGGTGTGTGAGGCGCCCATCGCCTGCAGGGTATGCGCGGCCATCTCCAGTGCCTGGGCGGTGGTCATGCCGACCTGCAGTTGGCTGGCAATGGCAGCCACGGCCCGCACCGACTGTTCGCGGGCCGCGAGCATGCCGTCCAGCGAATAACGTGGGCCGACCTTTTCCAGCTCAGGGTGCAGCGGGTTGGTTGAGGAAGCCTGCGTTGTCAGTGCACCGCTGGCGACAAAGGCCTCGGCGACGAAGCGATGGGGCGGTACCCCTGCTGCAAGGCATTGCTCGCGGGCCTGGCTGATCATCGTGGCATTGCCACAGGCATAGACCTGGGTTTCGCCCCAGCGATGCGTCTGGCTGAGCGCCACCTGCTGTATACGTGCCTGGGCCGAGAGCACCGGTTGCCAGCGAAAGTGCGGGTGCACACGGCTGGACACGTCGAGAAATTCGCGGTCATAGAAATCCGCCGGCGAAGAGCCGCCCCAATACAGCGTGACGTCGGCATCGCCGGCCAAGGCCGTCAGCAACAGCGGCTTTATGCCGGCGTAACCTGTGCCAGTGGCGAAAAGGATCAGCGGGCGTTGGTCATCGTGCTGCCAGGTACAGGCGCCCAGCGGGCCCTCGAGCTTTACCGTTGCACCTGCTTGCAGGGTGGGCAGCAAACCTTCAGTGAACAGGCCGCCGCTGACCTTGCGGATGTGAAACACCAGTTGCCCTTGTTCCCGGGCAGGCAGGTTGGCAATGGAGAAACAGCGGCTGTCGCCGTTGTCCAGCTGGAACCGCATGTACTGGCCCGCCCGCACCTCCAGCGGCTGAGCAGGCTGCAACACCAGCTCGACGATATCTGCGCTCAGCGCGCGCTTGCCAACCACCTGTGCCTGGGTTTCCAGTGCCGGGGCGTCCAGTGACCAGCCGGGTATTTCCAGGCGCATGTCGCTGCAGGCGTGGCTCTGGCACAGCAACATCTCGTCGGCGGCCAAGGGATAGGACGGCGGCGGTGTGTCCGCATCCCGCTGCTTGTCCTGATGCTGCCCTGAGACCACCTTGACCTTGCACGAGCCGCAGGCGCCGCGGCGGCAGGAAAAGGGTACCGGCAGGCCGCTGGCGAGCATGGCATCGAGCAGCAGCTCCTGGCTGGCTTCGAAGGTTTTGCCCGAGGGCGACAATTCAATGACGTGGCGGCTTTGCATGAGCACCTCGGGGCAAATGGAGGTTCGATTGTTGCTATAGTCCAGGACCAGCAGAACCTCCAGTTTTGGATATTTCATATGGTCCAGCTTCGTAAATGGCAGCCACTGCTCAGGCTCGATGGGGCACAGGCTTCGTACCGGCAGATCGTCGAAGGGCTGGTGGCCGCAATCAGCGAGGGTCGCCTGCGCCCTGGCACGCCGTTGCCGGGCACGCGGGAGATGGCGCAATTGCTGAACGTCAATCGCAAGACCGTGATCCTTGCTTATGAGGAAGCCGAAACCAAGGGCTGGCTGCAAAGCGTGCAACGCCGGGGCACCTTCGTCAGCCAGCAGCTGGCGCCTGGCACAGCGGCCGTTTCCGGTGCCGTGCGGCCTTTTGCCCTGGCGCTGCCAGAGGAACCTGCCGTTGCCTACTTCAAGGCGAACGAACAGGCTGTAGCGCAGCAAGGGCGGCCGGGGGCCTTGTTCTTCGACAACGGCGCCTGTGACCATCGCCTGCTGCCACAGGCTGTACTGCATCGCTATTACCGCAATGCCTTGCGCAGTAGCTTCACCAGCAACAGCGTTCGCCACGGCAGCGAGTGCAGCAGCCGCAATCTGCGCAGCGCCCTGGCCGACATGCTGCGGCACAACCGCAGCCTGAACGTTGGCGCCGAGCATATCTGCCTGACCCAGGGGGTGCAGATGTCACTGTCCCTGGTGGCCAGTGTGTTGCTCAAGCCGGGTGACGTTGTGCTGGTCGAGCGCCTGAGTTACCCCCCTGCGTGGGAAATCTTCCGTCAGTTGGGTGCCCGCCTGGTGACCGTGGAGCTGGACCATGAGGGTTGCCGGGTCGACCAGCTCGATGCCCTGTGCCGGCAGCACAAGGTGCGGATGATGTACATAACGCCCCATCACCAGTTCCCGACCACGGTCAGCCTGCCAGCCGGGCGCAGGCAACAGCTGCTGGAGCTGGCGCGCCAGCATGCCTTTTGCGTGGTCGAAGAGGATTACGACTACGAATACCACTTTGCCGGGCGGCCCTATCTGCCTTTGGCCAGCGACCGCCAGCAGCGGCACGTGATTTACATTGGCTCACTGTCCAAGCCTTTGGGCAGCACGTTTCGTTGCAGCTATATCGTGGCACCGGTGGAAGTGACAACCGTGCTGGAACGCAGGGCGATGCTGACCCTGGGGCAGGGCGATGCAGTCATGCAGCAGATGTTGGCCGACCTGATCAATGATGGGGAGCTGAAGAAGCACTTGCGCCGGGTCAACCGCGAGTACCGGCGCCGGCGCGAGACTTTGTTGGGGTGCTTGCGCGATGCGTTCGGCGAACAGATCAGCGTGCAGGCGCCAGAAGGTGGCCTGGCGCTGTGGGTGAGGTTTGCCGATGAGATCAACGTGGATCAGTTGGTCGACAAAGCGCTGGAACGGGACCTGGTGGTGCGCAGTGGGCGACAGTTTTCACCGTTTGGCCATGCCGAGAACGCCTTGCGCCTAGGGTTTGCTTCGCTGGATGCCGATGAGATCCGGCAGGCGACCCAACGCCTGGCAGACGCAGCGAAAGCGATTGGCAAGGCGCGGTAGCGGATGGCACGGGCTTCGCCCGTGTTCGCGGGCAAGCCCGCTCCCACAGTGATCGCGCTGGCCTCAGGATTTATGCAAAAGGGTTATGCCCTAAAGGGTTTCGAGGCCTCTGGGTCTCAACGCATTCCGTTCGGTTACCGCACATAACCGCATCGCGGCGCCTCAAGCCTGCGCCAGTACCTCCGATAGCAGCACACCCACCCTCGAATCATCGATCAGAAGTGGTGCCAACAAGGAGTACTGCCCGCATGCTTGCAAACCTGAAAATTCGCACCGGAATGTTCTGGGTGTTGTCGCTGTTCAGCCTGACCCTGCTGTTTTCGACCGCCAGTGCCTGGTGGGCTGCCTTGGGTAGCGACCAGCAGATCACTGAACTGGATCAGACTGCGCACCAGTCGGACCGGTTGAACAATGCGTTGCTGATGGCGATTCGCTCCAGCGCCAACGTGTCTTCGGGCTTTATCGAGCAGTTGGGTGGCCATGACGAGAGTGCAGGCAAACGCATGGCGCTGTCGGTGGAGCTGAACAACAAGAGCCAGGCGCTGGTCGACGAATTTGTCGAAAACGCCCGCGAACCCGCCCTTCGCGGGTTGGCAACCGAGCTGCAGGCTACCTTTGCCGAATACGCCAAGGCGGTGGCTGGGCAGCGTGAAGCGACCCGCCAGCGTTCGCTGGAGCAGTATTTCAAGGTCAACAGCGATGCCGGTAATGCCATGGGGCGGTTGCAAACCCTGCGCCAGCAACTGGTGACCACACTGAGCGAACGTGGCCAGCAAATCATGCTCGAGTCCGACCGGCGTCTGGCCCGGGCACAATTGCTGAGCCTGTGCTTGCTGGGCGTGACCGTGGTGCTGGCGGTGCTGTGCTGGGCCTTCATTGCCCAGCGTGTGTTGCACCCCCTGCGTGAAGCCGGTGGGCATTTCCAGCGCATTGCCAGTGGCGACCTGAGTGTGCCGGTGCAAGGGCAGGGCAACAACGAGATCGGCCAACTGTTCCATGAGCTGCAGCGCATGCAGCAGAGCCAGCGCGACACCCTTGGGCAGATCAACAACTGTGCCCGGCAGCTGGACGCCGCCGCCACGGCGTTGAACGCCGTCACCGAGGAAAGCGCCAACAACCTGCGTCAGCAGGGGCAGGAGCTGGAGCAGGCCGCCACTGCCGTGACCGAAATGACCACGGCAGTGGAGGAAGTTGCGCGCAACGCGATCACCACCTCGCAAACCACCAGTGAATCCAACCAGCTGGCCGCGCAAAGCCGCCGGCAAGTCAGCGAAAACATCGACGGCACCGAAGCCATGACCCGCGAAATCCAGACCAGCAGTGCGCACCTGCAGCAGTTGGTGGGGCAGGTGCGGGACATCGGCAAGGTGCTGGAAGTGATCCGCTCGGTGTCCGAGCAAACCAACCTGCTGGCGCTCAATGCTGCCATCGAGGCGGCCCGTGCCGGTGAGGCCGGGCGCGGCTTTGCGGTGGTGGCGGATGAGGTGCGCACACTGGCCTACCGCACGCAACAGTCGACCCAGGAAATCGAGCAGATGATCGGCAGCGTGCAGGCGGGGACCGAAGCTGCGGTGGCTTCCATGCAGGCCAGCACCAACCGCGCCCAGTCGACACTGGACGTGACCCTGGCCTCGGGGCAAGTGCTGGAGGGCATCTACAGTGCGATCGGCGAAATCAACGAGCGCAATCTGGTCATTGCCAGTGCGGCCGAAGAGCAGGCTCAGGTGGCGCGGGAAGTAGACCGCAACTTGCTGAACATCCGCGAACTGTCCAACCATTCCGCTGCGGGTGCGCAGCAGACCAGCGAGGCGAGCAAGGCGTTGTCGGGGCTGGTGGGGGAGATGACGGCGTTGGTGGGGCGGTTCAAGGTTTGAGGCGCTGCGCCTGCGTGGAACATTAAGATAAGGTTAAACTTATTTAAAGTTCCCCTTGCGGGTTGACTTCGATACTACGCTTGAATAAAGTTCGACCGCCCCGAGCGCGGGGCCTTTTTTCCCTTCACTGAAGAATTCAATGGACACAGTATCTCGTCGCTGCCTGACCTCTGCCGAATGGCCTGGTCAGGCACTTGAACCGGAACACCGGTCCCGACACCCTGGTCGGGCAAGCCGCGCCAGAGCCTGATGCTCCGCCGTGACTTGCCGCCGCCGGTGTTGGCCGGTTGGAGGCAAGCTCATGAACCTCACTTCATTCGTTTCACATCGCCAGCCTGCGTGCCTTGCGCCGCGGCAGGCCCGCGCCTGGCCGCGGCGTCTGCACGGCTACCTTGACCACCACCAGCACCCCCCAAGTAGTTGCGGGGTGCTGGCGCGTCTTCATGCACGCTTGAGCCCCCGCACTTCTCACTGAATAAAAGATATTGAACGGTATCTTTGTACTCGAACTTTTCATGTTAAAAGTTCGCGGGATAACTATTTCCCTGTGTTTATGAAAAGGAATCAAACCATGGATTGCGCGAGTAGAAAGTTCGCTGCCGACACAACTTCCGACTCTCGGCAGCGGACAGACAACTGTCGGAAAGAACCAGCATTATTCAGCGACCCGACATGCCTTCGTTCACCGCCTGAGTGAAACGTCTGTGTGTCGTGCCGCCGCAGCGGCAGGAGCACAGCAACATGACTGTCAAATACCGTAACACCTCATCGGCCAAGGCCGAACGCGAGACCCGCCTGTCCACCCGCGCCGCCCGTGAAGCGCGCAATGGCCTGGCGGTCACCCTCGCCAACCTCGATGCCAGCGAACAGGGCTTGACCGAGCACGAAGCCGCCAAGCGCCTGGTGCGCGATGGGGCCAACCAGGTTGCCCACGACCCGCAACCCCACGCCCTGGTGCAACTGCTCAAGGCCCTGAACAACCCGTTCATCTATGTACTGCTGACCCTGGCCGGGATCAGCTTCGTCACCGACTACTGGCTGCCGGTCAGCGCAGGCGAAGCAGACGACGCCGACCTGACCAAGGTCATCATCATCATGACCATGGTCAGCCTCAGCAGCCTGCTGCGATTCTGGCAGGAGTACCGCTCGAACAAGGCTGCCGACGCGCTCAAGGCAATGGTGCGCACTACGGCCACGGTGTTGCGCCGCGAGCAGATCGGGCAAGCCCCGCGCCTGCGCGAAGTGCCCATGGACGAACTGGTGGCCGGCGACATCGTGCAGCTTTCTGCAGGTGACATGATTCCCGCCGATATCCGTCTGCTCGAAGCGCGCGACCTGTTTATCAGCCAGGCCGTGCTCACCGGCGAAGCGTTGCCGGTCGAAAAGTACGACACCTTGGGTAATGTCGCGCAGAAGTCCGCCGCCGAGCATGGCGCACATCAGGACAACCTGCTCGAGTTGCCGAACATCTGCTTCATGGGGACCAATGTGGTCAGTGGCCGCGCCCGCGCCGTGGTGGTCGCCACCGGCCGACGCACCTATTTTGGCTCGCTGGCCAAGGCCATTGCCGGTTCGCGCAGCCAGACCGCTTTTGACCGCGGCGTGAACAGCGTCAGCAGCCTGCTGATCCGCTTCATGCTGGTGATGGTGCCGGTGGTGTTCATGATCAACGGTGTGGTGAAAGGCGACTGGGCTGATGCCTTCCTCTTCGCGCTTGCCGTGGCAGTGGGCCTGACCCCGGAAATGCTGCCGATGATCGTCAGCGCCAACCTGGCCAAGGGCGCCGTGGCCATGGCTCGGCGCAAGGTGGTGGTCAAACGCCTGAATGCCATCCAGAACCTGGGCTCCATGGACGTGCTGTGCACCGACAAGACCGGTACGCTCACCCAGGATCGGATCATCCTCGAGCACCATGTGGGCTTCGACGGTCAAACCGACAAGCACATCCTCGAGCTGGCCTGGCTCAACAGCCATCACCAAAGCGGCATCCGCAACCTGATGGACCAGGCCGTGCTGCATTTCGCCGGCCAGGACCACCAGTTCCAGGCGCCTTACGCCTACGCAAAGGTCGACGAACTGCCGTTCGACTTCATCCGCCGCCGCCTGTCAGTGGTGGTGAAGAATGCCTTGGGCGATCACCTGCTGGTAAGCAAAGGGGCGGTCGAGGAGATGCTCGCCATCGCCACCCATGTGCAGGAAGGCGACAAGGTCGTTGCCCTTGATCCGTGCCGTCGCCAGCAGCTGATGGCCAGGGTCGATGCCTTCAACCAGGACGGCTTCCGCGTGCTGGTGGTTGCCACCCGGCAGATCCCGGCGGACGAAGGCAAGGCCCAGTATCACACCGAAGATGAGCGCGATCTGGTCATCCAGGGCTTGCTGACCTTCCTCGACCCGCCCAAGGAAACGGCCGGCCCGGCCATTGCCGCCTTGCGCGACATGGGCGTGCAGGTCAAGGTACTGACCGGCGACAACCCGGTGGTCACGTCCAAGGTCTGCCGTGAAGTGGGCCTGGCGCCGGGCCAGCCCTTGCTCGGCCAGGACATCGAGGGCATGGACGACACCACCCTGAAGCTTCAGGTGGAGGAGCGCACCGTCTTCGCCAAGCTCACCCCGTTGCAGAAATCACGGGTGCTCAAGGCCCTGCAGGCCAATGGTCACACTGTGGGCTTCCTTGGCGACGGCATCAACGACGCCGCAGCCCTGCGCGATGCTGACGTCGGTATCTCGGTGGACAGCGGCACCGACATCGCCAAGGAATCGGCCGATATCATTTTGCTGGAAAAAAGCCTGATGGTGCTTGAGGAGGGCGTGCTCAAAGGCCGCGAAACTTTCGGCAACATCATGAAGTACCTGTGCATGACTGCCAGTTCCAACTTCGGCAACGTGTTCTCGGTCCTGGTGGCCAGTGCGTTCATTCCGTTCCTGCCGATGCTGGCGATCCACTTGTTGCTGCAGAACCTGATGTATGACTTTTCCCAGCTGTCGCTGCCGTGGGACCGCATGGACAAGGAGTTCCTCAGCAAACCACGCAAATGGGATGCCCGTAACATCGGTCGCTTCATGCTGTGGATAGGCCCTACGTCGTCGATCTTCGACATCACCACCTTCGCCCTGATGTGGTACGTGTTCGCCGCCAACAGCGTAGAAATGCAGGCGCTGTTCCAGTCTGGCTGGTTCATCGAGGGCTTGCTGTCACAGACGCTGGTAGTGCACATGCTGCGCACTCGCAAGGTACCGTTCTTCCAGAGCACCGCTGCATTGCCGGTGGTATTGGCAACGGGGCTGGTCATGGCATTGGGTATCTACATCCCGTTCTCCCCGGTGGGCGCGATGGTTGGCCTGGTGCCGCTGCCGTGGGAGTACTTCCCTTGGCTGGTCGCCACCCTGCTGGGCTACTGCGTGGTCGCCCAGGCCATGAAGACCCTCTATATCCGCCGTTTCGGCCAGTGGTTCTGAGCGATGCAAGGAGAGCAGACCATGCGAGTACTGATATGTGCAGGGCGCAACTACGCCGACACCCGGCGCTGCCGCCAGGCCCTGGACGACGTCCAGCGCCAGCGGCCGATCCGGGTGTTGATCCACGGTGGCAGCCAGTTTCTTGGTGGGGAAATCGAAAGCTGGGCGCGCGAGCATGGCGCCGATCTGGTGCGTTACCCGCCAAACTGGCAGCTGCACGGCAAGCAGGCCGAACGCTTGCGCAACCTGTTCATGCTCAATGACAGCCGCCCTGACCTGTTGCTTGCCTTGCCCGGTGGCGATGACACCGAGGAGCTGCTGGCCAGGGCCCGTGGCGCCGAACTTCAGGTGGTGTACGCCAGGCAACCACGCCAGCCCGAGCGGGACGATTGCAGCTAATGCAAGCGCCTGGAGCCGTACGGTACCTGTAGGAGCGGGCTTGCCCGCGAAGCAGGCGCCTCGGCTTCACGGCTTCAAGCTTTGTGCAGCCGTCCTGGGCGGCTGCTCAGCCTGGCTGCGCCGCCAGATCGTTGCTGACGTTGCGCCCCAGCACCAGCACGGTGACAAAGCCACAGCCCACCAGCGCCGTGGCCAGGCTCAGCAGTACCGCCGTGCCCATATGGTCCACGACTTGCCCGCCGAAGAACGAGCCCACGGCAATGATCACCTGGAACATGGCCACGAACAGCGGCATGCCACGTTCGACATCTTTGGGCGCCACGACAAACATCCAGATATTGGCGCAAGCCGGGAACGCACCGAAGGCAAAGCCCCATAGTGCGATCAGCATGGCGGCACCCGTCATGCCGGTGGCGAAGTGCGGGAACAGGGCGGTGCTGACTGCGATCATGAGCGCGACCAGCATCAGGGTATGCCGCACGCTGCGGTTGGCAGCAAAGCCGGCGAAGATGTTGCCCATGAAGCCGGCCACGCCATACAGCAGCAACAATGAACCGATCGTAGGCCCGTCAAAGCCGGCATTCTGTTTGAAGAACGGTGCGACATAGGTGTACGCAGCAAAGTGCGCCAGGCCGATCAGCAACACGGCGATCAAACCGACCCGTGCTTGCGGGTTGATGAACAACGCTGGCAGGTCGCGGATGCGGATGGCCTTTTCCGGCATCAGCCGCGGCAGCAGGAACACCTGTGCCAGCAGCACCGGTACGCCTACCAGTGCAGTGACCAGGAACGTCATGCGCCAGCCCATCAGGCCACTCAGCCAGGTGCCGACAGGCACGCCCACTACCGTCGCCAGGGTTACGCCCGCCATGATGATGGAGTTGGCTTTGGCTACGCCCATTCCGTCAGGTGCCAGGCGACCGCTGAGGGCGATGGCTGTCGCCCAGAAGCCGCCAATACTGATACCCAGTAGCACACGGCCGACCAACAGCAGGTTGAAGTCACCGGCATAGGCCACGATGGCGTTGGCGATGATCATGATCAGCGTCAGGCCGATCAGCAGGTAGCGCCGGTCCAGCGCGCCGACGCCTACGGAAATCAACGGGGCGGCTAACGCAGCCATGATGCCGGGAAGGGTCACCATCAGGCCGGCAAGGCCTGCACTGATGCCCAGGTCGCTGGCCACATCGTTGAGTACCCCCACCGGGAGGAATTCACTGGTGACCAGGGCGAAAGCGCCCACGGCCACCGAGAGGATTGCCAGCCATTGCTGGGTCACGCTCTGTTGGCTGTGTTCGGGAAGGCCGCGAGGGGCCTGGCTGTTGCTTGGCATGGGTTAGGTTCCATGAGGGATTTCGCCTGTAGCAGGCGCAGGAGCGGGGGGATTTGCAGGGGATTGTAGAGGCGGCCGTGCCCAACCGACAGGCAGGCCGCTCGATAGTAATCATCAGCGCAATCGATGAAACGCCTTGTGTAGAGCCGCTGCTCTCAGCAATGACGCCCCACTCGCGAATGCAGTGGGCTGGAGGGGCTCTTCCCAAGCCCGCACGTCAGCAGGCAAGGCCAGCCACGGTGGCATGACCCGGATAGGCGCAGCAGGCGGCAGTGCAGAACGTTCATGCAGCCTAAGGTGTTACCAGCACATCACACTGCGATTCGTTCAGTACATGCTTGGTGACGCTGCCCACCAGCAGTTCCTCCAGCGCGCTTGCCCCCTGCTTGCCGACAACGATCAGGTCGCACTCCAGCTCCTGTTCCTGCTCGGCAATGCGCCAGCCAGGGTCACCGTGCACCAGGATCTGCCGTGCATCGGCCAGGCCGGCAGCCTCACTCAGCGCCGCGAGCTGTACCTGTGCATCCTTGCGGATGACATTGCGGTAGTGGGTGAGGGTATCGTGGTCGAGATGGGCGAAGCGCACGCTGGCTTCGAACGGGGCTTCGTACGCATGCAGCAGAATGATCTCTGCTTGCGGGGCAATGGCCTTGGCCAATTCGATCGTGCGCAGTGAAACGGACGAAAAATCGACTGGCACCAGCACGGTGCGGTAGGCATCACGAGGGGCCGGCTTGACCACCAGCAAAGGGCAGGGCATGCGGTTGAGCAGTTTCTGCACGGTCGAACCCAGCAGCAGGCGCCGCGCTACGCTCTGGCCCCTGGCCCCACACACCAGCAGGTCGCTGTGCTTGTCCTGCACCACCCGGTTGATCTCCGTGATCACCGAGCCGCTGGCGACCTGCACGCCAGCGGAGATACCGTAACGCTGGAACAGCAGCGCTGCCAGTGCGTGGGTTTTCTCGCCTGCGCTATCCAGTACGCGTTTCAACAGATCGTCATCAGGCGTCACCAACTGTTTGAGGCGCTCGAAGGGTGCCGGGTTGGCAACGTAGAGCAGGTCCAGCGAGGCCTGTTGCGCATCGCTCAGGTAGGCCGCGCGCTCAGCGGCGTTGCGAGCATGTGGGGAAAGGTCGGTGGCAACCAGTATGTGTTTCAGCGGGTTCATGTGGGGCTCCTTGGTCAAGGCGCGCACAGCGATCAAGCGGTAAACCTTGCGCACTGTGCACCTGGCGGTACTTGAGTCATTCCTTGCGTGCAGCCATCGTCGCGCGAACCCGGCGCGAGGGCTTGATTTGGGTCAATGGCGTGCAGGTGTAGCGGCAGGTCATGCCTGCCAACAGCACTGCCGGTGTAGCTGCAAGGCTGATTACCCAGGGCTGGCGGGCTGCCTCATTACCGTCTTGACGCCTTTCAGCCCGGATTTCCCAGTGGCCTGCCATGAAACCGCATTAACTGTCGCAGCGCTGTCGGCCCTGCAACAGCAGCAGTTCGGTGAGCGTGTCCATGGCCGGTGTTGCCTGGCTGCCTTTACGGGTCACCAACTCGTAGGGGTCGCTGACCGAGCCCATGCTCAAGGGCAGTATGCTGACCTGTTGATTCATCGCACATTGCCGGGCCACGTCGATCGACACCAGCGCAACGAAGTCAGGACGGTTTTGCAACAGCGACAAGGTCGCCAGGATCGAAGTGGTTTCAACCAGGTGCAGCGGGAAGCGCAGCCCGGCATCGTGAAATTCGCGCTCCAGTTGCACGCGCATGGGCATGTTGGCCCGGTAGACGATCCAGCGGCTCTCGGCCAGGTCGGCAAGGCTCAGGCTTGGCGCATGCTTGAGCGGGTGGTCGATGTTGGCGATGACCGCCAGTGTCTCATCCTGGACAAAGGTGCTGGCGAACAGCTGCGGCGTATTGCTGACACTGGTGCGGCACAGGGCGATGTCCAGGCGGCCGCTCTCGATCTGGGTCAGCAGCGACTGGCTGGTGTCTTCGATGATTTCGAACGACATCTGTGGCTGGATGCTGGCCAGCTGTGACACTGCCTTCATCAGCAACGGCACCGCCCCCATGATCGCCCCCACTGCCAGCCGGCCGCCGACCCCACGCAGGATTGCATCCAGATCGTGCCGCAGGTTGGCGATATCGGTCTGCAACAGGCGTGCGTAGCGGATGGCGCAGTGCCCGGCGGCCGTGGGCTCCAGGCCTCGGTTGGTGCGGTTGAACAGCACGGTGCCGAAGGTGGTTTCGATTTCCTGCAAGGCCTTGCTGGCACCAGGCTGGGTAAGCCCGACGCTGCTTGCTGCACCGAGCAGCGAGCGGTGCTCGTCCAACTCGATCAACAAGCGCAGGTGGCGGGCGTGCAGGCGGGACATGATCGAATTGAGCGATGGGGTCATCTGGTATTCGTCCTGGTTATACCGATATGGATTGTTCTCAATACCATGGCCAGCCGCGCATTCCTATACTGGCGCTGCACAGTGTCGCATCCAGTGCGGCTGAAACGCCCAGAACAATAAAGCCAGGAGCCTGCCAAGCCTTATGTCCCTGATCAACTACATCACCCAGATCCAATTCGATATCGGTACCATCGCATGCCTGCCTGCCGAATGTGAGCGCATTGGTATAACCAGGCCTTTGATCGTGACCGACCGTGGCGTGCGTGCCGCCGGTATCGTCGATACGGCGTTGAACACCTTCGGCAGCGACACCACACAACTGCCGATCTACGACGGTACGCCACCCAACCCCAACGAGCATGCCGTGCGTGAGGCCGTGGCCATGTTCAAGGCAAATGGCTGTGATGGCATCATCGCCATTGGCGGTGGCTCGGCGATCGACCTGGCCAAGGGGGTGGCCGTGTGTGCCCGGCACGACGGCCCGTTGAAGAGCTTTGCGGTGATCGAGGGCGGCCTGGCCCGGATCACCCCGGCAACCGCGCCGGTGATTGCGGTGCCGACCACGGCCGGCACGGGGAGCGAGGTCGGGCGCGGTGCCATCCTGATACTCGATGACGGGCGCAAGGTGGGGGTGATCTCGCCCCATGTGGTGCCCAAGGCCGCCATCTGTGACCCGTCATTGACCCTCGGGCTGCCGGCACAACTCACGGCTGCCACCGGCATGGACGCGATTGCCCACTGCCTGGAAACCTTCATGGCACCTGCGTTCAACCCGCCTGCCGACGGCATTGCCCTGGACGGCCTGTGGAGGGCCTGGCGCTTCATCGAACGAGCCACCCGCGCGCCGGGCAACCTGGACGGGCGCATCAACATGATGAGCGCATCGCTGCAAGGTGCGCTGGCCTTCCAGAAAGGCCTGGGCTGCGTGCACAGCCTTAGCCACGCGCTGGGCGGGATCAACCCGCGCCTGCACCACGGCACCCTCAATGCGATCTTCCTGCCTGCCGTCATCCGCTTCAACCGCACGGCCGAAACGGTGGTGAATGAACACAAGATGCAACGCATCGCCCAGGCGATGGGGCTGGCCGATGACAGCCAGATCGAAGATGCCATTCGCCACATGACCCGTACGCTGGGCCTGCCGACCGGCCTTGGCGAACTGGATGTCAACCCGGACCTGTTCCCGCGCATCGTCCAGGGTGCGTTGGCCGATCACAGCCACCGCACCAACCCGCGTGAGGCATCTGCCGAGGACTACCAGTGGCTGCTTGAAGCGTCGATGTAAGCCGTTACCTGCTGTTCAACCAATAACAACAAAAGTGAACGCCCATGAATACCAAATATGCGCAACCCGGGCTTGCCCGCGAACCTGAAGCGGTCGCCAGTTCGAACCCGTTCAGAAAGTACCAGGTCATCACCGTCAGCCTGTTGCTGGTGATCGGCATCATCAACTACGTCGACCGCAGTGCGCTGTCGATTGCCAATACCTCCATCCAGCGCGACATGGGCATCACGCCGTCACAGATGGGCATTCTGCTGTCGGCGTTTTCCCTGGCGTATGCCTTTTCGCAACTGCCCTTGGGCATGATCATCGACCGCCTGGGCAGCAAGATTTCGCTGGGGGCGGCCCTGCTGGGCTGGTCGGTGGCACAGACGGCTTCGGGCCTGATCAACAGTTTTTCTGCATTCATCGGGCTCAGGGTGGTGCTGGGAATTGGCGAGGCGCCGATGTTCCCGTCGGCGGCCAAGGCGCTGGCGGAGTGGTTCGAGGCCGAGAAGCGGGGGACGCCGACCGGCATCGTGCTGTCATCGACCTGCATCGGGCCGTGTCTGGCGCCGCCGTTGCTGACGCTGCTGATGGTCACCTGGGGCTGGCGCGGCATGTTCATCGTCACCGGAGTGTTCGGCATTCTGGTTGCCGCCTGCTGGTTCGCTTTCTACAAAAGCAAGGCGCGGTACCTGGCCGAACTGCCTGCCGAGGCGCGTGAGCAGCTGCTGGCGGCCCAAGCGCATAAACAGGCGGTACCAAGCGCCAGGCCCAGTGTGCAGGCACAACTGGCGGCGTGGGCCGAACTGTTCCGCCACAAGAGCACCTGGGGCGCAGTACTGGGCTTCATGGGGGTGATCTACATGCTGTGGCTGCACCTGACCTGGCTGCCGGGCTACTTCGAACGCGAGCATGGCTTGAGCCTGTACCAGACCGCCTGGGTGGTTTCGCTGGCCTATGTGTTCGGCGCGTTGGGCACCATTGTCGCGGGCCGCATCTGCGACCGCCTGGTGAAGCAAGGTGCCAGTGTGCTGGGTAGCCGCAAGCGGGTTGTCGTGACTGCGTTGCTCGCGGCGGCTGCATTCACCGTTCCCCTGTCGTTCGGTAGCGGCTTCCTGCTCAGTGTGGCGCTGCTGTGTTGCGCGCTGTTCAGCGTGAACATGGCCAGCTCTACCGCATGGATGATCGCCAACACCGTGGTCGATAGCCAGCGCGTGGCCTCGTTTGGCTCGATCCAGAACTTCGGCGGCTACCTGGCAGGCTCTGTGGCGCCCATCGTGACCGGGTTCAGCATTCAGCAGACCGGGTCCTTCGCTTCGGCATTCCTGATCAGTGCCGCCGTGGCCGCGGTTGCTGCGATGGCTTATGTGTTGCTGTTGAAGCAGCCGGTTTCCACTGATCGCTGAGCATGCACCTGCAGGCGGATTTCATCAGGCAGTTAAATAACAATTTGTGATGATTTGCATCATGACAATATATTTATCCTTATCAATGTCAGGCCCTAGCATCTGTTGTCCGCCATCGCCTATTTCAATGAGGTCTTGATGAACCGTTCGCTCTTCGTACACCAACGCACTGCAGCCTTGCTACTGCAACACTGGCGCAGCGGTGACCTGCTGACAGAACTGCCCGCCAGCCTCAAGCCCGAGACGTTGAAACAAGGCTATGACAGCCAGGACCAGTTGTTTGCCGCTGCCGCAGGCCAGCGCGCCGGGTGGAAGCTGGGCGTCGGCAGCCCGGCAGGCATGCGTGCCGGCAAGTTGTCGCGGCCCTTGATTGGCCAACTGGAAGCGGGGCGTTGCCATGCCGATGGCGCACATATCCAGCTGCCAGCGGTTACGCCGGTGACCATCGAATGCGAAATTGCCTTCGTGCTGGACCGGGATATTCCTCCGCAAGCCGGGCGCGTACCGGTGAGTGAGGATATTCGTGCCACGTGCGTCACCTTTGAAGTGGTGCGTTCGCGCTTTGTCGACCGCAAGGCTGTCGGCTGGCCAAGTTTTGTGGCTGACAACGTCGGGTTTGAAGCATTGGTGGTCGGCAATAGCCTGGGCGCTGGTATAAATGTGCCGTTGCTCGCCGACCTGGCCGAAACCACCGAGGTGCATGTGGATGGCCAACGGCGCGCCGGTGGCTTGTCTGGCGATGCGGCCACCGACCCGCTGGTGTCGCTGGCTCACCTGTACGCGCACGCTGCCGAGCGTGGCCAGACCCTGAAGGCCGGGGATGTCGTGACCACCGGGGCCATGTGCCAGCCGTTCGACTTGCATGAAACAGGCCACCAGGTCAGCGCCAGGTTCCTTGGCCAGACCCTGACGTTTACGCTGTAACGGCCGACCATTGCTCGAACGCTGCCTGCATTCTTTGCCGAGTCTGTGGGTCGGCGGGGATCAGGTGTTCGATGCGCAGTGACTGCACGGTGACATCCTGCGGCATGCCAAAGGTGGTGAACGTGGACAGGAACCGCAGCTCACCATACGGGGTGTTCACGCGGGTCAGCAGCAGAGGGGTGGCTGTCGTCATCTGCCGCGGGCTTGCCGGGGCCGGCAAGTCGCGCAAGCGCGCTGCCAGTGCCGGATTGCCTGCGGCCTCCCTGGAGGCACGTTGCCAGGCTGCAGCGCGGATTTCCGGCGCGTTGGCCAGGTGATCACCCAGGCCACCGGGGCACAGCAGTGTCTGCAGCAGGTTGAGGCCGGTTGCCGGCTGTGCGCTGACACCGGCCATCGCCAGCAGCAGCCCGGTACTGGCGTTGGCGGCGATGACGTCCCAGTGGCTGTCGATGACGATCGCCGGAGCGGGGTTGTTCACCTGCAGAATATGCTCGATGGCAGTATTCACCAAGGCCAGTTCAGGCGCATCGAGCGGCGTGGCGGCGTAGCGGGGTGCGTATCCTGCAGCAACGAACACTTCGTTGCACCGCTCCAGCGGCGTATCCAGGGCCGAGAGGAGGGCATGCAACGTGCCTGGGCTGGCTTTGGCGCGTCCTGTTTCCACACAGCTCAGATGACGCTGCGACAGCCCCGTCAGCAGCGCCAGTTCCAGCTGGCTGAGGTTGGCCTGACGGCGCAGTTCGCGAAGATGCTGGCCCGCTGAGATGTGCGGGGCAGGGGTGCTGCGATGGAACAGATGCTGATTCATGCGTTGCCCTGATCGTCCTTGAGTGCAATGTCCATGACCTCACGGGTCATTGAGTGCAAGCAACCCTATCACTACTGTGCCGGCAAACCCTATCAAGGAGAGCTATATGGGCTTGCGTATCTGCGCGCTGGCAATACTGGTGCTGTTTTCGCTGTATACCGGCTGGACCATGCTGATTGCCGAGCAATCGCTGCTGGCATTCGGGCTGGCACTGCTGGCGCAGGCGGACACGGCCCAGGTGGTCATCGACCTGTACCTGATGGCCGGGCTGGCCGGTTGCTGGATGGTGCGAGACAACCGCATGCGCGGCAGAGCCGGGATCGCGGTGCTGCCTTACCTGCTGCTGACCGTCGTGTTCGTTTCGCTGGGGCCGTTGCTGTACCTGGTGACCAGAGGCGTTGCCGAGGGGCGCCAGCCATGAGCAGTGCCTTGCAGGCCTATGCGCTGTGTGTGGTGGTGCTGTTCCTCAAGACGTTCCTGGTTTCCTGCTATCAGGGCTATCACCGTTTGCGCTTCGTCGCGTTCACCAACCCGGAGGACGCTGCCGTGTTCAGGCGCATCGCCCAGGCCGTAGAACGCCCGCAGGTGATACGTGCTGCCAAGGTATGGGCCAACGACCTGGAGAACATTCCCATGTTCTTTGCCCTCGGCGGGCTGGCTGTTGCGCTGGAAGCCGCCACGCTACCGGTGCTATGGCTGAGTGTGGTGTTCACGGTTGCCAGGGTCCTGCACACGCTGGCCTACCTGCGGGGTTTGCAGCCTTGGAGAACGTTGTTCTATGGCATCGGGGTCATTTGCCTGCTGGGATTCTGCTTACTCATCACCGCGAGAATAGGCGGCTGAACCAAAATATTGCATGAGTCATCTTGATGCTTTCACATAGCAGTACTAATACTTAAGCACTGCCGAAGGGGATGATCATGCAGACACGCTTCGTTGTGGTTCCCGCAGTGCCACTCAAGAAAGAGGCTTATCCTCGGCGGCTTGGCTTTCCTGCCGCACTGGGGGAGGGTTACGACCTCTACGACACCCAGGACAAGATGCGTCTGAGCCTGAACTTTTCCACCCGTGCCCAGGCTGAGTTCGAATGTGCATGCCGCAACCGCTGTGGGGATGCCGGTGATACAGGTCTCGCCGGCATCGGTTGATCGCCTGCAGTGGCCGGGTTCCTGTTTTCGGTGCCGAGTTGCATGGTCTATCGACACCTTCAAGCGTTTGCGTCGAGGCTGGAGCCGTTCCAGGGTTCCGGCTCGGCGCCTGATGGCACAGTCAATAAGCTCTACCGCGCGGCCTGCCATTCAATAGTCACAAAGTTGTAACACAGCTGATGCAAAGTGTGCCGGCCATCACATGGAGCACATTTTGATGAAACGCCTGATGAAGTCTGCTGCACTCGCCGTTGCCGTTTCCCTTTGCGCCACCTCGGCAGCCTTTGCTGCAGAAAACGTTCGGTTGACCGGTTCGGGCGCCAGCTTCCCTGCACCGATCTACCTGACCTGGTTCAAGGACTTCAGCAAGAACACGGCTGGCGTCACCGTCGATTACCAGTCCAAGGGCAGCGGCGCGGGCGTTCAGGACTTCCTGAACAAGACCGTCGACTTCGCCGCCAGCGACTCGGCCATGAGCGAAGCAGACATTGCCAAGGTTGGCGAAGGCGTGCAATTGCTGCCAATGACCGCCGGTGAAATCGTCCTGGCTTACAACCTGCCGGGCAACCCTAAAGGGCTGAAGCTGCCGCGCGACGTCTACTCCAATATCTTCCTCGGCAAGATCACCCAGTGGAACGACCCGCAAATCGCTGCGGCCAACCCTGACCTGAAGCTGCCTGCCACCCCGATCACCGTGGTCGTGCGTGCCGACTCCAGC
The DNA here is from genome assembly GCF_043103905.1 of Pseudomonas sp. yb_2. Taxonomy (NCBI): domain Bacteria; kingdom Pseudomonadati; phylum Pseudomonadota; class Gammaproteobacteria; order Pseudomonadales; family Pseudomonadaceae; genus Pseudomonas; species Pseudomonas sp. yb_2. The sequence continues at coordinate 196,681 of NZ_JBICKH010000077.1, forward strand.
GGCACCACTGCCGTCTTCACCAAGCACCTGTCGGCCATCAACGCTGACTTCAAGCAAGGGCTGGGCGAAGGCAACACCGTCAACTGGCCGGCCACCGACAAGTTCATCAAGTCGCCGAAGAACGACGGCGTAACCGCCACCGTCCGCCAGACCCCGGGCGCCATCGGCTACATCGAATACGGCTTCGCCAAGCTGGCCAAGGTCGACTTCGCCATGTTGCAGAACAAGGCTGGCCAATACGTAGTGCCGAATGCCGAGAGCGGTGCCGAAGCACTGGCTGCGGTGAAAATGCCGGAAAATCTGGTGGCCTGGCTGCCTGACCCGGACGGTGCCAAGTCCTACCCGATCACTTCCTATACCTGGATGATTTTCCGCAAGGACAACGGCAACCCGGAAAAAGCCAAGGCCATGCGTGAAATGGTCGAGTACAGCCTGACCAAAGGCCAGACCATCGCCGACTCGATGGGTTACATCCCGCTGCCGCCGTCGGTAGTCGACCAGGTGCGTAAAGCGTCCGCCAACATCCAGTAATACCCAGGCGCTCCCGGTATTGGCATGAAGCCATGCCGGGGGTGTTTGTCCCTTGTCCCGGAACTCGCCAATGAACACTCCTTTTGCCATACCGGATAACCCCGACTCCGCGTGCCAGCCACCGTCTGCGAAAGACTTTCTGGTCGATCGCACCTTCCGTGCGCTTGCGCGCATTGGCGTGGTGCTGGTGCTGGCGCTGGTCTTCGCGCTGGTCTACGAAGTCGGCCGCAAGGCACTGCCTGGGATTGAAAAGCACGGTTTTGACGTGTTGTTCGGCAGCGTCTGGGACGTTAACCAAGGCAAGTACGGTATTCTGCCAGCGATCTGGGGTACGCTTTACAGCGCCTTGATCGCCCTGTTGATCGCCGGTTTCTTCGGCGTCAGCATGGCCATTTTCCTGACCCAGGATTTCCTTCCGGCCAAGCTTGCCGCGGTGTTTCGCACCATCGTCGAGTTGCTCGCCGCCATCCCCAGCGTGGTGTACGGCCTGTGGGGCATCTATGTGGTCATCCCGGCGATTCGTCCGCTGACCGCCTGGCTGAACAGCGAGCTGGGCTGGATCCCGTTTTTCGGCACCTCCCTGAGTGGCCCAGGCCTGCTGCCTGCGGCGCTGGTGCTGGCGATCATGATCCTGCCGACCATCGCGGCGGTTTCCCAGGATGCGCTGACCAGCGTACCTATGAAAACCAAGCAGGCTGCCTACGGCATGGGTACTACCCACTGGGAAGCCATCCTCAAGGTGATGGTGCCCTCGGCGGCTACCGGCATCTTCGGTTCGCTGGTGCTGGGCCTGGGCCGTGCACTCGGTGAAACCATGGCGCTGGCCATGCTGGTCGGCAACGCCAACACCATTTCCCTGTCCTTGTTCGCACCGGCCAACACCCTGGCGGCGCTGCTGGCGCTGAACTTCCCGGAAGCCGGCCCGAACGAGGTCGAAGTGCTGATGTACGCGGCACTGGTACTGATGTTCATCACCCTGCTGGTGAACGTCCTCGGCTCCATGATCATGCTCTACGCCCAGCGTGGTAACAAACAATGACTGACCTGACGACCCCTGTAGCCGCGCTGCCCAGCCTGCAGCGCAAGCTGGAAGGCCGCGCCCTGCGCAGCCTGGTATTGACCACCCTGGCCTGGTTCGCGGCACTGGTGGCCAGCGTGCCGCTGATTTCCGTGCTGTACATGCTGATCACTCGCGGCGGGGCACGCCTTAACCTGGAAGTGTTCACCGAGCTGCCGCCGACTGGCTTCGAGATGGGCGGTGGTTTCGGTAACGCTATGGCCGGTACCTTCGTCATGGTCGGCATTGCCGCCGCCATCGCTGTGCCGGTCGGTATCCTGGCAGCGGTGTTCCTGGCCGAACTCGGCCCCGACAGCAAGCTGGCCAACGCTGCGCGCTTTGCCGCCAAGATGCTCACTGGCCTGCCATCGATCCTGGCCGGGGTGTTTGCCTACGCCTTGGTGGTGATGACCACCGGTACCTACTCGGCACCGGCAGGCGGCGTGGCGCTGGCGGTGCTGATGCTGCCGATCGTGGTGCTGACCGCCGAAGAGTCGATGAAGATGGTGCCCAAGATCATGAAGGACGCCGCCTACGGCATGGGTTGCACCCGTGCCCAGGTGATCTGGAAGATCGTCCTGCCTACCGGCCTGCCGGCCATCCTCACCGGGGTGATGCTGGCTGTGGCCCGCGCGGCTGGCGAAACCGCGCCACTGCTGTTCACCGCATTGTTCAGCAACTACTGGATCTACCACGACGGCGACATGGCGGTGATGAACCCCACAGCCTCGCTTGCGGTACTGATCTACAACTTCTCCGGCATGCCGTTCGACAACCAGCTGGAGCTCGCCTGGGCGGCCTCGCTGGTGCTGGTAATGATCGTGCTGGTCATCAACATTTTGAGCCGAGTCTTCGGCAAGCCCAAGTATTGAGAAAGGGAGCATCCAACTTGAACGTATCCACTGCGCAAAGAGCCGCTCCCATGGTCAGCGAAGCCCCCATCGTCATGGACTGCAAGCTCGACAAGATTTTCTACGGTAACTTCATGGCCGTGCGTGACAGCCATGTGCCGATCAGGAAAAACGAGATCACCGGTTTCATCGGCCCTTCGGGCTGCGGCAAGAGTACCGTGCTGCGTAGCTTGAACCGTATGAATGACCTGGTGAAGGGCTTCCGCTTCGAAGGCCATGTGCACTTTCTTGGGCAGGATGTCTACGGCAAGGGTGTCGACCCTGTTGTAGTGCGCCGCTATATCGGCATGGTGTTCCAGCAGCCCAACCCGTTCTCGATGAGCATCTTCGACAATGTGGCCTTCGGCCTGCGCCTGAACCGCTACAAAGGCGACTTGGGCGATCGCGTGAAGCACGCCTTGCAAGGCGCCGCGTTGTGGGACGAAGTGAAGGACAAACTCAAGGTCAGTGGGCTGTCACTGTCCGGTGGCCAGCAGCAGCGCCTGTGCATCGCCCGTGCCATCGCCACCGAGCCGGAAGTGCTGTTGCTGGACGAGCCCTGCTCGGCACTCGACCCGATTGCCACCCGCCGCGTGGAAGAGCTGATGGTCGAGCTGAAAAAGGACTACACCATCGCCCTGGTGACCCATAACATGCAGCAGGCGATTCGTGTGGCCGACACCACCGCGTTCTTCTCGGTGGATATTTCCCAGGGCACCCGCACCGGCTACCTGGTCGAGATGGGCCCGACCGCGCAGATTTTCCAGAACCCGCGCGAGCAGCTGACCAGCGACTACATCAGCGGCAAGTTCAGCTAAACCATGCAAGCTCAAGGTGGGCGGGTGTTGCAGCCAGGAAGGTTGCAACACCCGGCCGCGTTACCTTCCGTTAAAGTGTTACCCAGGATTACCAATGCGAGCGACGCGTCGTCTTGATCTGTCAGCGGTAGAGCGCGCACTGCGCGAGGTGCAGGGCCGTTTTGCCGAACTCAGCCAGCATTTCACCGAACCGCGGGACCCGTTTACCGACGAGGTGCTGCTGAATGTGGTTGAAGGCTATGCGCTGATTGACGACTATGTCGCTCGCGGTATCGACCTGTTCGACCTGCAACAGCTGAACCTGATGCTGGAAATCAATGCCACCGTGCTATGCGGCAGCGATCCGGCCCGTCGCCTGGAATTCGCCCCGCACCTTGCGGCAACCGAAGCGCACTTTTTCAACAACGTGGAAGGTGGGATCAAGGATTTGTACAACTGGTACTGCGCGTACCGCAGCGATTCCATCTGGAAGCGGGCAGCGGGTGTGTATGTACGGATCCTCAGCAAACCGCAGCTGTTCATCGAAGGCAACAACCGCACGGGTTCGCTTATTGTCAGCTATTTGCTGATGCGTGCCGGGCTGCCGCCATTCGTGCTGTCGCTGGACAACGCCGAGGGTTACTTCAACCCGTCCTCGGTCATACGCAACTCCGCCAAACACGGTGTCAAGGCTTTGTACGAACTCCCCAAGATCAAGAAAAAGTACGCCGCTTTCCTGGAAGCGAAAGCACCTGAGCCCGGCAAGTTCTTCCTGAACGGCACGCCCGTGCCTGCCTGCGAGGGGAGCCGCTGATGCAAGGTTCATCCCTGTTCGCACGAGGGCGGCAAGCCATCGAACGCAAGCTCAAGCGTGGCCAGGTACGCATTTCGTTCGATATCGACGACACGCTGGCCTGCCTGCCCGAACACGCCGCCGTCGAGGACAGCAAGCTGCCAGGTTTCGTCCATCGCTGGCTGGGTGAGCCCCTGCGCAGCGGCACCCGCGAACTGATCCGCGACCTGCGCCGCCAGGGCTGCAGCATCTGGATCTACACCTCCTCGGGGCGTACCCCGGCTTACATCCGCCGGTGGCTGATGCTTTACGGCATTCATGTCGATGGCGTGGTCAACAGCGGTCGGCACCAGCACATCCTGGCCCAGCGCGGGCTGGAAAACTCACCCTCCAAGCTGCCTTCGGCTTTTGATATTGACCTGCACGTGGATGATTCCGAAGGTGTGCGCCTGGAAGGTGTCGACCACGGTTTCCGCGTGGTGGTGGTGTGCCCGAAGGATGAGCACTGGGCGCAGAAGGTAAAGGACGCGGTGGTGGATGTGCAGGCACGGCTGGCCTGGCAGCAACCGCACCGCTATGAGATGCCCGCTTGCCAGCGTTCGCAGGCACTGGCTTCCTGAAGCCAGGAGATTCCGCTCAGACAATGTAACTG
>NZ_JBICKH010000078.1:0-1115 GCF_043103905.1 Pseudomonas sp. yb_2
GTTAACGTCGGCACCATCGGCCACGTTGACCACGGTAAGACCACTCTGACCGCAGCTCTGACTCGCGTCTGCTCCGAAGTTTTCGGTTCGGCAGTCGTTGAGTTCGACAAGATCGACTCGGCTCCGGAAGAAAAAGCGCGCGGTATCACCATCAACACCGCTCACGTCGAGTACAACTCGAACATTCGTCACTACGCTCACGTTGACTGCCCAGGTCACGCTGACTACGTGAAGAACATGATCACCGGTGCTGCCCAGATGGACGGCGCGATCCTGGTTTGCTCGGCCGCCGATGGTCCGATGCCGCAAACCCGTGAGCACATCCTGCTGTCCCGTCAGGTAGGCGTTCCGTACATCGTGGTCTTCCTGAACAAGGCTGACCTGGTAGACGACGCTGAGCTGCTGGAACTGGTCGAGATGGAAGTTCGCGACCTGCTTTCCACCTACGACTTCCCAGGCGACGACACTCCGATCATCATCGGTTCGGCTCGTATGGCCCTGGAAGGCAAAGACGACAACGAAATGGGCACTACCGCTGTCAAGAAGCTGGTAGAAACTCTGGATGCCTACATCCCTGAGCCAGTTCGTGCCGTCGACCAGCCGTTCCTGATGCCGATCGAAGACGTATTCTCGATCTCGGGTCGTGGTACCGTTGTTACCGGTCGTATCGAGCGTGGTATCGTCCGCGTTCAGGATCCGCTGGAAATCGTTGGTCTGCGTGACACCACCACCACCACCTGCACCGGTGTTGAGATGTTCCGCAAGCTGCTGGACGAAGGTCGTGCTGGCGAGAACTGCGGCGTTCTGCTGCGTGGTACCAAGCGTGACGACGTTGAGCGTGGCCAGGTTCTGGTCAAGCCAGGTTCGGTCAAGCCGCACACCAAGTTCACCGCAGAAGTCTACGTCCTGTCGAAGGAAGAAGGCGGCCGTCACACTCCGTTCTTCAAAGGCTACCGTCCACAGTTCTACTTCCGTACCACTGACGTGACCGGTAACTGCGAACTGCCGGAAGGCGTTGAAATGGTAATGCCAGGTGACAACATTCAGATGACTGTTACCCTGATCAAGACCATCGCAATGGAAGACGGTCTGCGCTTCGCTATCCGTGAAGGCGG
>NZ_JBICKH010000079.1:0-50336 GCF_043103905.1 Pseudomonas sp. yb_2
GTTCAGCGGCAAGGCACCGAACACACTGCCGGCGGAAACCCGCTGCAGGCCGTTGACGCGAATATCGGAGATGGTGAAGGACTCGGCGTGAACTTCAGCGATCATCAGTGCGGACATGACCGCAGTTAGCAGCAGACGTTTCATGAAGTCCTTTTATTCCAACTGGCAATAAACAACCTGCCGTCACAGAACGGCAGGTTCGCAATTGAGCGAAGCTTTATAGTCGACCCAGATCGTTGATCAGGGCGAGCAACATCACCCCTATGACCAAACTGATACCGATCTGAACCCCCCAACCTTGCACCCGATCCGACAGCGGACGACCGCGCGCCCACTCGACCAGGTAAAACAGCAAATGCCCCCCGTCCAGTACTGGAATGGGCAGCAGGTTAAGAACCCCCAGGCTTATGCTCAGGTAGGCCAGGAAATTCAGGAAATCCCCCACGCCGGACTGGGCTGAAGCGCCCGCCACTTTAGCAATGGTTATCGGTCCACTCAAGTTTTTTACCGAGAGCTCCCCGAACAGCATTTTCTTCAGCGATTCAAGGGTCAGGACGCTCATGTTCCAGGTACGCGACAAGCTCTCACCCACCGCATCCAGCGGGCCGTAGCTGATTTCGCGGAGCATGTTGGCAGGCCATTCGCCACCTTTGACACCAGCGCCAAGATAGCCACCGACTGCCTTGCCCTCCCCCTTGCGGGCCAAGGTCACCGGCAGCTCCAGGGCAGCGCCGTCGCGCTCCACTCGCACCATGACCTTGGCATCCGGACGGGCGCGCACGTGGTCGACTACCTGCTGCCATTCGGTCACTGCCAAATCATCCAGAGCCAGCAGCTTGTCACCGGTTTTCAGGCCCGCAGCGGCAGCCGGCCCCTTCGGATCGATCTCGGCCAGCACCGGGGTGATCGCCGGGCGCCAAGGGCGCAGTCCCAGGGATTGAATCGGGTCCGGCTCGTCGGCGCCCTTGAGCCAACTGTCCAGCTTGACCTGCAGCTGGCGCTCGGCGCTGGCGCCCTCATCGCGCACGCCAATCTGCAAGGTACCGCTCTCGCCCAGACGACGAACCAGCTGCAAATTGACCGCCGACCAACCGTTGGTCGGCTTGCCATCTACAGAAACGATTTCCTGACCTGCGGTCAGCCCTGCAGATGCTGCCAGGCTGCCACTGTCGACCGCGCCGATAACCGGGCGGATTTGCTGGGTACCCAGCATCGCCAGCACCCAGAAAAACAGGATAGCCAGCAGAAAATTGGCGATCGGGCCTGCCGCGACAATCGCAATACGCTGGCGCACCGACTTGCGGTTGAACGACTGCCCGGCCAGCGCTGGCGGCACATCGCCTTCGCGCTCGTCGAGCATCTTGACGTAGCCACCCAGAGGAATGACCGCAACAACGAACTCGGTGCCGTGGCGGTCATGCCACCGCAGCAGCGGCGTGCCGAAACCCACCGAGAAACGCAGCACCTTGACGCCGCAGCGGCGCGCCACCCAGAAGTGACCGAATTCGTGGAAAGTGACCAGCACACCCAAAGCCACGAGGGTGCCGATAATCATGTAGAGCGCTGTCATGTCCATCTCCGAATGATGTTCAGCGGGCCGGCATCCTGCCCAGCCCCCTCACGAACCTTGACGGGCCTGCATCAGCGGCCGTGACGCCTCAGCCACTCACGGGAAAGCTCCCGGGCACGCTGATCGGCGGCAAATACCGCATCCAGCGACGGCAGCGGTACGACGGGTTCCTGGTCGAGTACCTGTTCGATCATACCCGCGATCTCCGGGAAGCGGATGCGCCGTTCAAGAAATGCCTGGACCGCGACTTCGTTGGCCGCATTGAGCACGGCAGGCGCGCTGTTGCCGGCCTCGGCAGCCTGCCGTGCAAGGCGCAGGCAAGGGAAGCGTTGTTCGTCGGGCGCCTGGAAATCCAGACGGGCGATGGCGAACAGGTCCAGAGGGGCAACCCCGGAATCGATCCGTTCCGGCCAGGCCAACGCGTTGGCGATTGGCGTACGCATGTCCGGGTTGCCCAACTGCGCGAGTACCGAACCGTCCACGTAGTCGACCAGCGAGTGGATCACGCTCTGCGGGTGCACCACCACCTCAACCTTGGACGGCACGGCATCGAACAACCAGCAGGCTTCGATCAACTCGAGGCCTTTGTTCATCATGCTGGCCGAATCCACGGAGATCTTGCGCCCCATGGACCAGTTGGGGTGCGCACAGGCTTGCTCCGGAGTCACGTCCAGCAGCGCCTCGACCGGCGTTTCGCGGAACGGCCCGCCGGACGCGGTAAGCAGGATCCGGCGCACACCGACGGCACTCAGGCCACGGGCGTAGTCGCCTGGCATGCACTGGAAGATAGCGTTGTGTTCGCTGTCGATCGGCAGCAGCACGGCACCCTTTTGCCGCACCGCCTCCATGAACAGTGCGCCGGACATCACAAGTGCTTCCTTGTTGGCCAGCAACACCTTCTTGCCCGCCTCGACCGCCGCCAGCGTGGGGCGCAGGCCGGCAGCACCGACAATGGCTGCCATCACTGCATCCACTTCAGCGGCCGACGCCACCTGGCAAAGCCCGGCCTCACCTTCCAGCACCTCGGTGGTGCAACCGGCCGCAGCCAGACTCGCACGCAACCTCACCGCCGCCTCGGTGCTCGGCACCACAGCGAAGGCCGGACGATGACGCACGCATAGCGCCAACAGCTCGTCGATGCGCGAATAGCCAGTGAGGGCAAACGCTTGATAACGGTCAGGATGACGCGCAATCACATCCAGCGTGCTCAGGCCAATGGAGCCGGTGGCCCCGAGCACGGTTATACGTTGCGGGCGACTCACATCACACCCCATTCGGCAGCCCACAACAGCACGGCGAAGACCGGGATTGCGGCAGTCAGGCTGTCAATGCGATCGAGCACACCTCCATGCCCGGGCAGCAGATTGCTGCTGTCCTTGATACCGGAGCGACGCTTGAACATGCTCTCGGTCAGGTCACCGACCACCGAGGACATCACCAGCAACGCAGCGCCCAACAGGCCCAGCAGGATCTGACCAAAGCCCCAGTCGCGGCTGATGCCGACACCCAGGGTAATCAACAGGCTGACCGCCAGGCCACCGTACACGCCTTCCCAGCTCTTGCCCGGGCTGACCTGCGGAGCCAGCTTGCGCTTGCCGAATGCCCGGCCAGAGAAGTACGCACCGATGTCGGCGGCCCACACCAGCACCATGACCGACAGGATCAGCCAGTTGCCCAAGGGCCAGTGCTTGAGCAGCACCAGCCCTTGCCAGGCCGGCAGCAACACCAGCAGGCCGATCAACAACCGACAGGCCGCACTGGCCCACAGGTCGCTGCTGCGCGGGTAGGTAAGCACCAGCCAGGTGGCCAGCCCCCACCAGATCACGGCAGCGCCCAGCACCCAGGGCGCCAGTTCCGGAAGGATGTGCAGCAGCATCAGCGCCCCCGCGACCACCGCTGCATAGGCAATGCGCAGCGGCTGGGCCATCAGCCCGGCAAGGCGCGCCCACTCCCAGGCACCGAGGGTCACTACGAAGCCGATGAACAGGGCGAAATCACCGCCATTGAGCAGGAAGAAACCACCCAGCGCGACCGGCAGCAGGATCAGCGCAGTAATGATGCGTTGTTTAAGCATTAAGCACGAGCTCCAGCCTCGACCTGCTCGCTGGTCTTACCGAAGCGGCGCTGGCGCGAAGCGAAATCGGCCAGGGCATTGCGCATGGCCTCGTGTTTGAAGTCCGGCCAGTAGAGGTCGGAGAAGTACAACTCGGCATAGGCCAGCTGCCACAACAGGAAATTGCTGATGCGGTGCTCGCCACCGGTGCGAATGCACAGGTCCGGTAGCGGCAGGTCGCCGGTTGCCAGGCAGGTCTGCAGCAGACCCGGGGTGATGTCTTCCGGGCGCAGGTGCCCGGCTTGCACTTCCCGCGCCAGCCGCTGGGCAGCCTGGGCGATGTCCCACTGGCCACCGTAGTTGGCTGCTATCTGCAGAATGAAACGGTTGTTGCCAGCGGTCACTGCCTCGGCCTCGCGCATGGCGGCCTGCAGTTCAGGATGGAAACGCGAACGGTCGCCGATGATGCGCAGGCTGATGTTGTTCTCGTCAAGGCGCTTGGCCTCACGGCGCAGCGCCGAGAAGAACAGCTCCATCAGCGCACCGACCTCTTCGGCAGGGCGCTGCCAGTTCTCGCTGGAGAAGGCGAACAGGGTCAGTACCTCGACCCCGGACTTGGCACAGACTTCGATGACCGCGCGAACGGCATCCACACCCGCCTTGTGCCCGGCCACGCCGGGCAGCAGGCGTTTTTTCGCCCAGCGGTTGTTGCCATCCATGATGATCGCGACATGACGCGGCACCGAGGACGGCGCCGCTGGCTTGGTCTTTTCCATTAAAAAACCCCGGCCTTAGACGGCCATCAGGTCCTTTTCCTTGGCTTTGAAGGCAGCATCCACTTCGGCGACGAACTTGTCGGTCAGCTTCTGGATCTCGTCCGCGGCGCGACGCTCTTCGTCTTCGCTGATTTCCTTGTCCTTGGTCAGCTTTTTCAGGTCAGCCAGGGCGTCGCGGCGCACGTTGCGCACGGCTACCTTGGCATCCTCGGCAACACCGCTGGCCTGCTTGGTGTAGCCCTTGCGGGTTTCCTCGGTCAGGGCCGGCATCGGCACACGGATGGTGGTACCGGCGCTGGACGGGTTAAGGCCCAGATCGGAGGTGAGGATGGCCTTTTCGATGGCAGCGCTGAGGTTCTTGTCGTGAGCGACGATCTTCAGGGTGCGGGCATCTTCGACGGTGATCGCGGCGACCTGGTTCAGCGGCATTTCGCTACCCCAGGCGGTAACCTTGACGCTGTCCAGGATGCTTGGGTGAGCGCGACCGGTGCGGATTGCAGCCAGGTTGCGGGACAGGGCTTCGATGGACTTGCCCATGCGCTCCTGCGCGTCTTTCTTGATGTCGTTGATCATGCTTGGCCTTCCTCGATCAGTGTGCCTTCAGCGCCACCCACCACAATGTTCAGCAGGGCGCCAGGCTTGTTCATGTTGAATACCCGCAATGGCATCTTGTGGTCACGGCACAGGCAGATTGCGGTCAGGTCCATCACACCCAGCTTGCGATCCAGAACCTCATCGTAGGTCAGGTGATCGAATTTCTCGGCATGCGGGTCCTTGAATGGATCGGCAGTGTACACGCCATCGACCTTGGTCGCCTTCAGCACCACGTCAGCATCGATTTCGATGGCGCGCAGGCAGGCCGCGGAGTCGGTGGTGAAGAACGGGTTGCCGGTACCGGCGGAGAAAATTACCACATCCCCGGAGTTGAGGTGACGAATAGCTTTGCGGCGATCGTAATGATCGGTGACACCCACCATGGAAATGGCCGACATGACCAGGGCCGGGATGTTCGAGCGCTCCAGCGCATCGCGCATGGCCAGGCCGTTCATCACGGTAGCCAGCATCCCCATGTGGTCACCCGTGACGCGGTCCATGCCGGCTGCGCTGAGCGCGGCGCCGCGGAACAGGTTGCCACCACCGATCACCAGGCCGACCTGGACACCGATCCCTACCAGCTGGCCAACTTCAAGCGCCATGCGATCCAGCACTTTCGGGTCGATCCCGAAGTCTTCCGAGCCCATCAGGGCCTCGCCGCTAAGTTTGAGCAAAATGCGTTTATAGCGAGGTTGGCGACCACTCACCTGCTGAGCCATTGCGAGTCTCTCCTGCGGCGTACTTTTAGAAAATTCGTGCGGGCTGTTTGCAGCCTGCTAACTGTAGCGTGGCACCGCTTCGGTGCCAGCGAAGAGGGAGTCGTATAAACCCCTCCCCGTTTTGACAAAGAGGCTGCGCGCGTGAGCGGGCAGCCTCTTTGGGGCGACAGACGGGGCTGTCTTACTGCTTGGCAGCAGCGACCTGAGCGGCAACTTCAGCAGCGAAGTCGTCGACTGGCTTCTCGATGCCTTCGCCTACTTTGAAGTAGGTGAAGGAAACGATTTCAGCACCGGCTTTCTTGGCCAGCTCGCCAACCTTGATTTCCGGGTTCATGACGAAGGCTTGCTCTTTCAGCGAGGCTTCGGCCTTGAACTTGGTGATACGACCGTTGATCATGTTCTCAACGATGTTTTCCGGCTTGCCGGCGATCTTGTCGGCGTTCAGCTGCAGGAAGACATTCTTCTCGCGCTCGATGGCCTCGGCGGAGATTTCCGACGAATCCAGGAACTCAGGGTTCGAAGCTGCAACGTGCATGGCGATGTTCTTCGCCAGCTCCACGTCACCGCCTTTCAGAACGACGACAGCGCCGATCTTGTTGCCGTGCAGGTAGGCACCGACAACGTCACCCTCAACGCGCACCAGGCGACGGATGTTGACGTTCTCGCCGCACTTGGCAACCAGGGCTTCACGAGCAGCTTCACGCGAGGCGATCAGCGGAGCGGCGTCGGTCAGCTTCTGGGCGAAGGCTTCTTCGAGGCTTTCGGCCACGAAGTTCTTGAAGTCGTCTTGCAGGGCCAGGAAGTCGGTCTGCGAGTTCACTTCCAGCAGGACGGCGGAAGTACCGTCGGTCTTGACGGCGATAGCGCCTTCAGCAGCGACGTTGCCAGCCTTTTTGGCGGCCTTGATGGCGCCCGAGGCACGCATGTCGTCAATGGCTTTCTCGATGTCGCCGCCGGCCTTTTCCAGGGCCTTTTTGCAATCCATCATGCCTTCGCCGGTACGCTCGCGCAGTTCTTTTACCAGCGCTGCAGTAATTGCTGCCATTTCAAAATCCTCTTGGAAAGTTTTTCAACCATTCCACCCGTCAATCACGGGCGTTCAATTCTGCAAATCCGCTGTTTTCATTTCAGCAGGCCCATGATGCGGGGCCGATGCTGACAGCAGGATTTCAAGGTGGCAAAAAGGGGGCAAAGCCCCCTTTTTGCGTGCCAAGTAGACGCTAGCGCCTATTACTCAGCAGCAGGTGCAGCCGCTTCTTCAGCGTAAACTTCGGTGCCGCCGGCAACGTTGTTGCGGCCGCGGATGACTGCGTCAGCCATCGAAGTCATGTACAGCTCGATAGCGCGAATGGCGTCATCGTTACCTGGGATGATGTAGTCAACACCTTCCGGGCTGCTGTTGGTATCGACAACGCCGATGACCGGGATACCCAGTTTGTTGGCTTCGGTGATCGCGATGCGCTCGTGATCAACGTCGATAACGAACAGAGCGTCTGGCAGACCGCCCATGTCCTTGATGCCACCCAGGCTGCGATCCAGTTTTTCCAGGTCGCGGGAGCGCATCAGGGCTTCTTTCTTGGTCAGCTTGGCGAAAGTGCCGTCTTCGGCCTGGGTTTCCAGGTCGCGCAGACGCTTGATCGAAGCGCGGATGGTCTTGTAGTTGGTCAGCATGCCGCCCAACCAACGGTGGTCAACGTACGGCGAACCGCAACGAGCTGCTTGCTCGGCGACGATCTTGCCGGCGGAACGCTTGGTGCCGACGAACAGGATCTTGTTCTTGCCCTGGGCCAGGCGCTCTACGAACGACAGAGCGTCGTTGAACATTGGCAGGGTTTTTTCCAGGTTGACGATGTGGATCTTGTTACGCGCGCCGAAAATGTACTTGCCCATTTTCGGGTTCCAGTAACGGGTCTGGTGGCCGAAGTGCACACCGGCCTTCAGCATATCGCGCATGTTGACTTGGGACATGATAGTTCCTTGATAAGTCGGGTTGGGCCTCCACGTATCCCAATGACCAACCCGCGAATTCTGCAACTCGGGGCACCCAGGTCATCGTGTCGACACGTGTGTGGGTTAAGTGCTGACGGGGTCGTCCCCGAAAGCGGCGCATTTTATACCACAGACCGCGAGCGAACGGAACCCGGATACTGTTGCGTCTGTCAGCACTTTTTGCAGCACCCCGGCTTTCGCGCCAGAATGCCAGCTGTAGACAACAGCATGGCCGCCTTTATCCCGACCGATCGGCGCCCTGCTCTGCTAGAATCCGGCCTTTCCCGTTTGTTCGCGCCGTGCACGGCGCCGTAGAGAGCCTGTAATGACCGTCACCATCAAGACCGCAGAAGACATCGAGAAGATGCGCATCGCTGGCCGCCTGGCCGCCGAAGTGCTGGAAATGATCGAAGAACACGTCAAGCCCGGTGTCACCACCGAAGAGCTCGACCGCCTGTGCCACGATTATATCGTCAACGTTCAGCAGGCCATCCCGGCACCGCTCAACTACAAGGGCTACCCGAAGTCGATCTGCACCTCGATCAACCATGTGGTCTGCCACGGCATCCCCAACGACAAGCCGCTCAAGGACGGTGACACGCTCAATATCGACGTCACCGTGATCAAGGACGGCTACCACGGCGACACCAGCCGCATGTTCCACGTCGGTAACGTGCCGGTCTGGGCCGAGCGCCTGTCCAAGGTCACCCAGGAATGCATGTACAAGGCCATCGAGCTGGTCAAGCCGGGCTGCCGCCTGGGCGACATCGGTGAAGTGATCCAGAAGCACGCGGAAAAGAACGGTTTCTCGGTGGTACGCGAGTTCTGCGGTCATGGCATCGGCAAGGTGTTCCACGAAGAGCCGCAGATCCTCCACTATGGCCGCGCTGGCACGGGCATGGAGCTGAAGGAAGGCATGACCTTCACCATCGAGCCGATGATCAACCAGGGCAAGGCCGACACCAAGGTGCTGGGCGACGGCTGGACCGCCATCACCAAGGACCGCAAGCTCTCGGCCCAGTGGGAACACACTTTGGTGGTGACCGCCACTGGCTACGAGATCTTCACCCTGCGCAAGGACGACACCATCCCGCGCACTTCGGCCTGACCGCACCCCGACAGGCCACCCCACGACAGGAACGTGACGCGATGCCCCAGGTGGACCCCGAGCTGTTCGACCGTGGCCAGTTCCAGGCGGAACTGGCCCTCAAGGCGAGCCCCATCGCCGCCTTCAAGAAAGCCATCCGCCTGGCCGGCGAGGTGCTCGACAAACGTTTTCGCGCCGGCAGCGACATCCGCCCGCTGATCGAGGCCCGCGCCTGGCTCGTCGACAATATCCTGCAACAGGCGTGGAACCAGTTCGACTGGGGCGACCAGAGCGGCATTGCCCTGGTTGCGGTGGGCGGCTACGGGCGCGGTGAACTGCACCCGCACTCGGACATCGACCTGCTGATTCTGCTGGGCGCAGCCGAGCACGAGCAGTACCGTGACGCCATCGAGCGCTTTCTGACCTTGCTGTGGGACATTGGCCTGGAAGTCGGCCAGAGCGTGCGCACCGTCGACGAATGCGCCGAACAGGCCCGCGCCGACCTGACGGTGATCACCAACCTGATGGAAAGCCGCACCATCGCCGGTCCCGAGGCCTTGCGCCAGCGCATGCTGGAAGTCACCAGCACCGCGCACATGTGGCCGAGCAAGGAGTTCTTCCTGGCCAAGCGCGCCGAACTCAAGGCCCGCCACCACAAGTACAACGACACCGAGTACAACCTCGAACCCAACGTCAAGGGTTCGCCAGGTGGCCTGCGTGACATCCAGACGGTCCTGTGGGTGGCCCGCCGCCAGTACGGGACGCTCAACCTGCACGCACTGGCCGGCGAAGGCTTCTTGCTGGAAAGCGAGAATGAACTGCTGGCTTCGTCCCAGGACTTCCTCTGGAAAGTCCGTTACGCCCTGCACATGCTGGCCGGACGCGCCGAAGACCGCCTGCTGTTCGACCACCAGCGCAGCATCGCCACGCTGCTGGGCTACAGCGATGAAAACCCCAAGCGGGCGATCGAACAGTTCATGCAGCAGTACTACCGGGTGGTGATGAGCATCAGCCAGCTGTGCGACCTGATCATCCAGCACTTCGAAGAGGTTATCCTCGCCGATGAGGAAAGTGGCAGCACCCAGCCGCTGAATGCGCGGTTCCGCCTGCATGACGGCTATATCGAGGCCACCCACCCGAACGTGTTCAAACGCACGCCATTTGCCATGCTGGAAATCTTCGTGCTGATGGCCCAGCACCCCGAGATAAAGGGCGTGCGTGCCGATACCGTGCGCCTGCTGCGCGAACACCGCCACCTGATCGACGACACGTTCCGCACCGACATCCGCAATACCAGCCTGTTCATCGAGCTGTTCAAGTGCGAAATCGGCATCCACCGCAACCTGCGCCGGATGAACCGCTACGGCATTCTCGGCCGTTACCTGCCAGAGTTCGGCCTGATCGTCGGGCAGATGCAGCATGACCTGTTCCACATCTATACGGTCGACGCGCATACCCTCAACCTCATCAAGCACCTGCGCAAGCTGCAATACACGCCGGTGTCCGAGAAATTCCCGCTGGCCAGCAAGCTCATGGGGCGCCTGCCCAAACCCGAGCTGATCTACCTGGCCGGGCTGTACCACGACATCGGCAAGGGTCGCCAGGGCGACCACTCGGAAATCGGTGCAGTGGACGCGCAGAAGTTCTGCGAACGGCACCAGTTGCCGGCCTGGGACAGCCGCCTGATCGTCTGGCTGGTGCAGAACCACCTGGTGATGTCGACCACCGCTCAGCGCAAGGACTTGTCCGACCCGCAGGTGATCAACGACTTTGCCCTGCACGTGGGCGACGAGACGCGCCTTGACTACCTGTACGTACTGACCGTGGCCGACATCAACGCCACCAACCCGAGCCTTTGGAACTCGTGGCGGGCCAGCCTGCTGCGCCAGCTGTACACCGAGACCAAGCGTGCCCTGCGCCGCGGCCTGGAAAACCCGCTGGACCGCGAAGAGCAGATTCGCCAGACCCAGTCCTCAGCGCTGGACATCCTGGTGCGCGAGGGCACCGACCCGGACGACGTCGAGCAGCTATGGGCGCAACTGGGCGATGACTATTTCCTCAAGCACACCGCCGCCGACGTGGCCTGGCACACGGATGCGATCCTGCAGCAACCGGCCGATGGCGGGCCGCTGGTGCTGATCAAGGAAACCACCCAGCGCGAGTTCGAAGGCGGCACGCAGATCTTCATCTATGCCCCCGACCAGCACGATTTCTTCGCCGTGACGGTGGCGGCCATGTCGCAGTTGAACCTGAACATCCACGACGCGCGGATCATCACGTCGAGCAGCCAGTTCACCCTCGACACCTACATTGTGCTGGACAACGACGGTGGCTCGATCGGCGACAACCCACAGCGGGTCAAGCAGATTCGCGATGGCCTGACCGAAGCGCTGCGCAACCCCGAGGACTACCCGACCATCATCCAGCGCCGGGTACCGCGGCAGCTCAAGCACTTCGACTTCCCGCCGCAAGTGACCATCCTCAACGATGCCCAGCGGCCGGTGACCATCCTCGAAATCACCGCGCCAGACCGCCCGGGCCTGCTGGCCCGGCTGGGGCGGATCTTCCTGGAGTTCGACCTGTCACTGCAAAACGCCAAGATCGCCACCCTCGGCGAGCGGGTAGAAGACGTGTTCTTCATTACCGATGCCGACAACCAGCCGCTGTCAGACCCGCAGCTGTGCAGCCGCCTGCAGGAAGCCATCGTGCAGCAACTGCAGGCCGGCCAAGGTAGCGACACCAGCCAGACCCGCGTGACCTTTTAACGATTAGACGATTGACGAGACCTTGCGCCGATGAACCATGCCTTGACCCAGCTTCAGCCCTATCCGTTCGAAAAGCTTCGCGCCCTGCTGGGCAGCGTGAAGCCTGCGGCGGACAAACGCGCCATCGCCCTGTCGATCGGTGAGCCGAAGCACGAATCGCCGGCGTTCGTCGCCCAGGCCATGGCCGACAACCTCGACAAGCTGGCGGTTTACCCCAGCACCCTTGGTTTGCCAGCCCTGCGCCAGGCCATCGGCCAGTGGTGCGAACGACGCTTTGGCGTGCCCGCCGGCTGGCTGGACGCTGACCGCCACATCCTCCCGGTCAACGGCACCCGTGAAGCGCTGTTCGCCTTCACCCAGGCCGTGGTCAACCGCGCCGATGACGGCCTGGTGATCAGCCCCAACCCGTTCTACCAGATCTACGAAGGCGCAGCGCTGCTGGCCGGTGCCACCCCGCACTACCTGCCCTGCCTGGAAAACAACGGTTTCAACCCGGACTTCGACGCCGTACCGGCCGAGGTGTGGAAGCGTTGCCAGATCCTGTTCCTGTGCTCGCCAGGCAACCCTACCGGTGCGCTGGTGCCGATGAACACCCTGAAGAAGCTGATTGCCCTGGCTGACGAACACGACTTCGTGATCGCCGCCGACGAGTGCTACAGCGAGCTGTACTTCGACGAGGATGCGCCACCGCCAGGCCTGCTGTCGGCATGCGCCGAGCTTGGTCGTAGCGATTTTGCGCGCTGCGTGGTGTTCCACAGCCTGTCCAAGCGCTCCAACCTGCCTGGGCTGCGCTCGGGCTTCGTCGCGGGCGATGCCCAGATCATCAAGCCGTTTCTGCTGTACCGCACCTACCACGGCTGCGCGATGCCGGTGCAAACCCAGCTGGCCAGCATCGCCGCCTGGCAGGACGAGGCGCATGTACGCGAGAACCGCGACCAATACCGCGCCAAATACGATGCCGTGCTGGATATTCTGCAGCCGGTACTGGATGTGCAGCGCCCGGACGGCAGTTTCTACCTGTGGGCCAAGGTACCGGGCGACGATGCCGAGTTCACCCGTGACCTGTTCGAAGCCCAGCATGTGACCGTGGTACCGGGGTCGTACCTGTCACGCGAGGTGGATGGGGTGAACCCGGGTGCCGGGCGCGTGCGCATGGCACTGGTTGCACCGCTGGCCGAATGCATCGAGGCGGCCGAGCGGATTCGCACCTTCCTGCAAAACCGCTGATCAACCCCTTCGCGGGCACGCCCGCTCCCACAGGTACAGCGCTGATTTCAAGCGCAGCGCAGTACCTGTGGGAGCGGGCGCGCCCGCGAAGGGCCTTGATAGGGTCTACTTGACTGAACCCAGGTTCGCCTCACTCATATCCAGCTCACCCAGTACTTGCCGCACCACCTCATCCCCCACCAGGTGCTGACGATGCAGGTTGTACAGCTCCAACCGCTGCGCCCTCAGGGCACGCAAGCGTAAACGCCGCTCCAGCAAGTCCATCTGTGCGGCCAGGGCTTTGGCTTCAGCACTGTCGTCGTAGCTTTCCAGCTCATCCCGGTATTCAGCCATCAAGCGCGCCTTCAACTCGGTCGCCAACGTTGCCTGCGCAGCATCCTGCGGTGCGTTGCTGTCGATCACCTCTTCTGCCTCCAAGGCATGAATCGCCGCCTCGGCTGTGCGCCGCCAGGCCTCCTGCACCTCTTGGTGCAAGCGCTCGTCAGGGCTCTTGGTCACCCCGCGCAGTAATATCGGCAGCGCGATGCAGGCGCTGATCAACGACAGCAGGATTACCCCCGCAGCAATGAAGATAAGCAGGTCACGCTCCGGGAACGCTGTACCAGCCCCTATCAGCAACGGGATCGACATGACACCCGCCAGGGTGACAGCGCCGCGCACACCCCCCAAGGTCAGCAACCAGCAGGAACGCGCCGTAGGCATCAGCACCAGTGCCGGCTTGCCGCGCCAGCGACGGACCACACCGATCGAGCGCCAGATACTCTGGACCCAGATGAACCGCAACATAATCAGTGCGGCAAAGATCGCCACCACGTCCAGACAGCGGTAGGCCAATGTCGGCCAGAGGGTCGCTTCGTGGCTGACCACGGCCTTGATGATGTCTGGCAACTGCAAGCCCAACAACAGGAAGATCAGGCCATTGAAGGCAAACTCCAGCAACGACCAGACACTGCGGTTAAGCAGGCGGGTACTGGTCTGACGCGGCAGCAGGTCGAGCCAGCTCTGCATCATGCCGGCCGCCACCGCCGAGAGAATACCCGAAACGCCCAGGCGCTCGGCCAGCACGTAGGCTGCGAACGGCAGCAGCAACATGAACACCACATGGGTAGCCGGATCGTCCCAGCCCCGGGTGATCATCCACATGCGCAGGCGACCGATCAACCAGCTCAGTACCACGCCCACCGCAAGCCCGCCCAGTGCGACCAACACGAAGCTGAAGCTGGCGTCAGCCAACGAAAACACCCCGGTGATCGCCGCCGCCAAGGCGAACTTGAAGGTTACCAGGCCCGACGCGTCGTTCATCAGCGCCTCGCCCTGCAGCATGTGCATCAGGGGAGTGGGCAGGCGGTCCTGGGCAATGGCCGAAACGGCCACGGCGTCGGTCGGCGAAAGCACTGCGGCCAGGGCGAAGGCCACCGGCAACGGGATGCTCGGCAGCAACCAGTGGATGAAGTAACCGGCGCCGACCACGGTGAACAACACCAGCCCCACGGCCAGCGCCACTACCGGGCCACGAATGCGCCATAACTCACGCTTGGGGATGCGCCAGCCGTCGGCGAACAGCAGCGGAGGCAGGAACAGGAACAGGAACAATTCGGGGTCAAGGGCTACATGCAGGCCCAGCGTCGGCCACGCCAGCAAGGCACCGGCGGCAATCTGTACCAGCGGCAATGGCAGTGGGATCACACGGCCGACCAGCTTCGACAGGCTGACCAGGGTCAGCAGGATAAGGACGGTGTAGGCGGACTGCATCCGGTAAGGCTTCCTTTGAGAACCAGAAACGATAGCAAGGCGAAACATCGCCATTGGAACAATATGTTAGCGGCGACCGACGGTTCGGGGCCGCTGCACGATAGTCGCAGGTGACGGGGGAATATGTAACATGATGATACCCAGCAGATGTGACCGGAGCTTGCGAGTCGCGTGCCCGTCATTGAAGACTTGAACTACAGCGATCCCGTCGTATAATCGAAATTAACGAATAACGTTAAGCATTCAGCTCATGATTCGAAGCTTTAGCTGTGCCGACACGGAAGCGCTCTTCACAACGGGAAAGACACGGCGTTGGTCAGATATCAAGTCAGTCGCGGAGCGCAAGCTGGCCATGCTCGATGCCGCAACAGAGTTGCGAGACCTTAGGTCGCCACCTGGCAATCGCCTCGAGTCACTGAGCGGCAACCGCGCCGACCAGCACAGTATCCGTGTAAATGACCAATGGCGGTTGTGCTTCACCTGGACAGAGCACGGGCCAGTTAACGTTGAAATTGTCGATTACCACTGAGGTGCATCATGCTCAAGAACGGTATGCGTCCAATCCATCCGGGTGAAATCCTGCGGGAGGAGTTCCAGAAGGAAATGGGCTTCAGCGCCGCGGCTCTGGCCAGGGCGTTGGGTGTAGCAACGCCAACCGTCAACAACATCCTGCGCGAACGGGGCGGTGTTTCCGCCGACATGGCACTGCGCCTGTCCATCTGCCTGGACACCACCCCTGAGTTCTGGCTCAACCTGCAGACGGCCTTCGATCTGCGCACAGCCGAACAGCAACACGGCGATGAGATCATCGGGTCGGTCCAGCGTCTGGTCGCTTGAACACATCCTGATCAATAAACAGGGGCGCCACGGGCGTGGCGCCGCGAGGATCGTTCCCGCATAATCCCGCGACTGACATCGAAAAACGGAGAGATTGGGGCTACTTGCAACCCCAATGTACACAATGACCTACACGCTCTACGGCATCAAAGCCTGTGACACCATGAAAAAGGCGCGTACCTGGCTCGAAGACAAAGCCATCGCCTACGAATTCCATGATTACAAAACCCAAGGCATCGACCGTGACAGCCTGAACCGCTGGTGCGACGAACACGGCTGGGAAGTCATCCTCAACCGTGCCGGCACCACCTTCCGCAAGCTGGACGACGCCAGCAAGGCAGACCTCGACCAGGCCAAGGCCGTCGAGCTGATGCTGGCCCAGCCGTCGATGATCAAACGCCCGGTGCTCGACCTTGGCGCGCGTACCCTGGTTGGCTTCAAGCCCGACCTGTACGCCGCTGCCCTGGCCTGAGCCCCCACCCTATTTCGCACGAGGTAATCACATGTCCAATACCCTGTTCAGCCTGGCCTTCGGTGTCGGCTCCCAGAACCGCCAGGGCGCCTGGCTGGAAGTGTTCTACGCACAACCGCTGCTCAACCCGAGCGCCGAACTGGTTGCTGCAGTAGCCCCTGTTCTCGGTTACGAAGGTGGCAACCAGGCCATCGCCTTCAGCAACGCCCAGGCCGCACAACTGGCCGAAGCCCTGAAAGGCGTGGACGCTGCCCAGGCCGCCCTGCTGACCCGCCTGGCAGAGAGCCACAAGCCGCTGGTCGCCACCCTGCTGGCCGAAGACGCTGCCCTGAGCTCGACCCCAGAGGCCTACCTCAAGCTGCACCTGCTGTCGCACCGTCTGGTCAAGCCGCATGGCGTAAGCCTGGCCGGTATCTTCCCGCTGCTGCCTAACGTGGCCTGGACCAACCAGGGCGCGGTCGACCTGGGCGAACTGGCCGAGCTGCAACTGGAAGCACGCCTGAAGGGCGAGCTGCTGGAAGTGTTCTCGGTGGACAAGTTCCCGAAAATGACCGATTACGTGGTCCCGGCCGGCGTGCGCATCGCCGACACCGCCCGTGTGCGCCTGGGCGCCTACATTGGCGAAGGCACCACCATCATGCACGAAGGCTTCGTCAACTTTAATGCGGGCACCGAAGGCCCGGGCATGATCGAAGGCCGCGTTTCCGCTGGCGTATTCGTCGGCAAGGGCTCGGACCTGGGCGGCGGCTGCTCGACCATGGGCACCCTGTCCGGTGGCGGCAACATCGTCATCAAAGTCGGCGAGGGCTGCCTGATCGGCGCCAACGCCGGTATCGGTATTCCGTTGGGCGACCGCAACACCGTCGAAGCCGGCCTGTACATCACCGCGGGCACCAAGGTCAACCTGCTGGACGAGAACAACGAACTGGTCAAAGTGGTCAAGGCCCGCGACCTGGCCGGCCAGACCGACCTGCTGTTCCGCCGCAACTCGCTGAACGGCGCGGTAGAGTGCAAGACCCACAAGTCGGCCATCGAGCTGAACGAAGCGCTGCACGCTCACAACTGAGAACCCTGCCGGGTTTGAGGTGTTAAGATCGGGTCTGGCGCCAATGCACCAGACCCGATTTTCATTCCAGGCCTCGCAAACATGTTCCAGCCCTCTCCCTGGCGTGCCGACTTCCCCGCCATCGCCGCCCTGCAACGGCAGCACCAGACCTATCTGGACAGCGCCGCCACCACCCAGAAGCCGCAAGCCTTGCTCGATGCCCTGAGCCATTACTACGGCCATGGCGCGGCCAACGTGCACCGTGCCCAGCATTTGCCCGGTGCGCTGGCGACCCAGGCCTTCGAAACCAGCCGCGACAAGGTCGCCGCCTGGCTCAATGCCGCAGACTCGCGGCAGATCGTGTTCACCCACGGCGCCACCTCGGCACTGAACCTGCTGGCCTATGGCCTGGAGCACCGCCTCGAAGCCGGTGACGAAATTGCCATCAGTGCCCTGGAGCACCATGCCAACCTGCTGCCCTGGCAACAGCTGGCGCACCGGCGCAACCTGCACCTGGTGGTGCTGCCACTGGACGCCCATGGTCGTATCGACCAGGACCAGGCACTGCAACTGATCGGCCCGCGCACCCGAGTGCTCGCCATCAGCCAGCTGTCCAACGTGCTGGGTACCTGGCAACCGCTGCCAGCGCTGCTGGCCCATGCCCGCGCCCAAGGCGCGCTGACGGTGGTCGATGGTGCCCAGGGCGTGGTGCATGGTCGCCAGGACATGCAGCAACTGGGCTGCGACTTCTATGTGTTTTCCAGCCACAAGCTGTACGGTCCGGACGGCGTCGGCGTGCTCTATGGCCGCGCCCAGGCCCTGGAGCTGTTGCGCCACTGGCAGTTCGGTGGCGAGATGGTGCAGCTGGCCGAGTACCACAGCGCCAGCTTCCGTCCCGCGCCCCTGGGCTTCGAAGCGGGTACGCCGCCGATTGCCGGGGTGATCGGTCTGGGCGCGACACTGGACTATCTGGCCAGCCTCGATGCCCATGCGGTCGCAGCGCATGAAGCCAGCCTGCACCAGCACCTGCTGCGTGGCCTGGGCGACCGCGAGGGCGTGCGGGTGTTGGGCGCACCGCAGACGGCCCTGGCCAGTTTCGTCATCGAGGGCGTGCACAACGCCGATATTGCTCATTTGCTGACTGAACAGGGCATTGCCGTGCGTGCCGGTCACCACTGCGCCATGCCACTGCTGAAGGGGCTGGGGTTGGAAGGCGCGATACGGGTATCGCTGGGTTTGTACAACGACAGCGATGACGTGCAGCGTTTCTTCGACGCGCTGGACCAAGGCCTGGAGCTGTTGCGATGAGCCTGCCGGAACAGGCGCACCAAGCGCTGGAAGCGTTTCAACAGGGCAAAGGCTGGGAACAGCGTGCGCGGCTGTTGATGCAGTGGGGTGACCGCCTGGAGCCGCTTGCAGACGCCGAAAAGACCGAGGCCAACCGGGTGCATGGCTGCGAGAGCCTGGTATGGCTGGTGGCCGAGCAGATCGAGGGCGTGTGGCGGTTCAAGGCCAGCAGCGATGCCCGCTTGTTGCGTGGGCTGCTGGCGCTGTTGCTGGTGCGGGTGCAGGGACTGGCCAGTGAGGAGCTGGCCGGGATTGATCTGCGCGAGTGGTTTACCCAGCTCGGGCTGGAGCGCCAATTGTCGCCGTCGCGCAGCAATGGGCTGCATGCGGTGTTGCAGCGGATGGCGGAGTTGGCGTCCAACCGCTGAATCGGCGCTGGTTGCTTCGCGGGCCCGCCCGCTCCCACAGGTACGGCATCATGCTTGGAAGAGATGCAGTATCTGTGGGAGCGGGCAGGCCCGCGAAGAAACCCACGCGGTCTTATTCAGGCTTGACCCGTTCCGACGGCCGGCGCGCTCCAGCCACCAGTTTTTCTATCGCCTTGCTCGCCGCTACCATGCCAAAGGCCGCAGTCACCATCATCACCGCGCCAAAGCCACCCGAGCAGTCCAGCCGCACACCTTCACCGACAAAGCTTTTCTGCAGGCAAACGCTGCCATCACCCTTGGGGTAACGCAGCTGTTCACTGGAGAACACGCACGGCACGCCATAGTTACGGCTGACATTACGCGAGAAGTTGTAGTCGCGGCGAAGGGTGGAACGCACCCGTGAAGCCAATGGGTCGTTGAAGGTCTTGTTCAGGTCGGCGATCTGGATCTGCGTCGGGTCGATCTGCCCACCCGCGCCACCGGTAGTGACAATGGCAATCTTGCGCCGGCGACACCAGGCGATCAGCGCCGCCTTGGCCATGACGCTGTCGATGCAGTCGATCACGCAGTCGAGGTGCTCGGTGATGTACTCGGCCATGGTCTCGCGGGTGACGAAGTCGGCCACCGCATGCACCGTACACCCTGGGTTGATCGCCCGCAGGCGCTCGGCCATGACCTCGACCTTGGGCCGCCCCACCTGCCCTTCCAGCGCATGGGCCTGGCGGTTGGTGTTACTGACGCAGACATCGTCCAGGTCGAACAGGGTAATCTCGCCTACGCCGCTGCGTGCCAGGGCTTCGGCCACCCACGAGCCCACCCCGCCAATACCGACCACAGCCACATGGGCCTGGCCCAGACGTTGCAGCCCCTGGTCGCCATACAGCCGGGCAACGCCGGCAAAGCGTGGATCTTCTGTGCTCATGTTCATACCCCAAAAAACCGGCGCGCATTATATGCCAGTGAACCCTTGACCTGCATCGTTAGGAAAGAGACTACCAACCCTGCTTTAATGTCCTATCACTTCCACATGAATGGACGACGATGTCTTCACGTAAATTCGGCCTGAACCTGGTAGTGGTGCTGGCCATCGCCGCACTGTTCACCGGGTTCTGGGCACTGATCAACCGCCCGGTCTCCGCCCCCGCCTGGCCAGAACAGATCTCTGGCTTTTCGTATTCGCCGTTCCGCCTGGGCGAAAGCCCACAGAAGGGGCAGTACCCCACCGACGACGAAATGCGCCAGGACCTGGAGCAACTGAGCAAACTGACCGACAGCATCCGTATCTATACCGTGGAAGGCACCCAGGCCGACGTCCCGCGCCTGGCCGAGGAGTTCGGCCTGCGGGTGACGCTGGGGATATGGATCAGCCCGGACCTGGAGCGCAACGAACGTGAAATCGCCACGGCCATCCAGCTGGCCAACACGTCGCGCAGCGTGGTGCGGGTGGTGGTCGGCAACGAGGCGCTGTTCCGTGAAGAGGTCACACCGGAAAACCTGATCAAATACCTGGACCGCGTACGCGCAGCCGTGAAGGTGCCCGTGACCACCAGTGAACAATGGCACATCTGGAAGGAACATCCTGAGCTGGCCAGGCACGTCGACCTGATTGCCGCGCACATCCTGCCCTACTGGGAGTTCGTGCCGATGAAGGATTCGGTCGAGTTCGTCCTCGACCGCGCCCGTGAACTGAAGCACCAGTTCCCGCGCAAACCCCTGCTGCTGTCGGAAGTCGGCTGGCCGAGCAACGGCCGCATGCGCGGTGGTGCCGATGCCACACAGGCCGACCAGGCCATCTACTTGCGCACCCTGGTCAATACCCTCAACCGCCGTGGCTACAACTACTTTGTCATTGAAGCCTATGACCAACCCTGGAAGGCCAGCGACGAAGGGTCGGTAGGCGCCTACTGGGGCGTCTACAACGCCGAACGCCAGCAGAAGTTCAACTTCGACGGCCCTGTGGTGGCGATCCCGCAGTGGCGGGCCCTGGCAGTGGCGTCGGTGGTGCTGGCAATGATCGCCCTGATGGTGCTGTTCATCGATGGCTCGGCCCTGCGCCAGCGTGGCCGTACCTTCCTGACGTTCATCACTTTCCTGTGCGGGTCGGTGCTGGTGTGGATCGCCTACGACTACAGCCAGCAATACAGCACCTGGTTCAGCCTGACCGTGGGCGTGCTGCTGGCCCTCGGCGCGCTGGGCGTGTTCATCGTGCTGCTCACCGAGGCCCACGAACTGGCCGAGGCGGTCTGGATACACAAGCGCCGACGCGAATTCCTGCCCGTGCAGGCCGACAGTGCCTACCGGCCCAAGGTGTCGGTGCATGTGCCGTGCTACAACGAGCCACCTGAGATGGTGAAACAGACCCTGGACGCCCTGGCCGCCCTGGACTACCCCGACTACGAAGTGCTGGTGATCGACAACAACACCAAGGACCCGGCCGTGTGGGAGCCGCTCAAGGCCCACTGCGAAAAGCTTGGCGAGCGCTTCAAGTTCTTCCACGTCGCGCCACTGGCCGGCTTCAAGGGTGGCGCGCTGAATTACCTGATCCCGCACACGGCAAAGGACGCCGAAGTGATCGCGGTAATCGACTCGGACTACTGCGTCGACCGCAACTGGCTCAAGCACATGGTGCCGCACTTCGCCGACCCGAAAATTGCCGTGGTGCAGTCACCGCAGGATTACCGTGACCAGCACGAAAGCGCCTTCAAGAAGCTGTGCTACAGCGAATACAAGGGCTTCTTCCACATCGGTATGGTCACCCGCAACGACCGTGACGCGATCATCCAGCACGGCACCATGACCATGACCCGGCGCAGTGTGCTGGAAGAACTGGGCTGGGCCGAGTGGTGCATCTGCGAGGACGCCGAACTGGGCCTGCGCGTGTTCGAGAAAGGCCTGTCCGCGGCCTACGCCCACAACAGCTACGGCAAGGGCCTGATGCCCGACACCTTCATCGACTTCAAGAAGCAACGCTTCCGCTGGGCCTACGGCGCCATCCAGATCATCAAGCACCACGCCGGCGCGCTGCTGCGCGGCAAAGGCAGCCAGCTGACCCGCGGCCAGCGCTACCACTTCCTGGCCGGCTGGCTACCGTGGATCGCCGATGGCATGAACATCTTCTTCACCATCGGCGCGCTGTTGTGGTCGGCGGCGATGATCATCGTGCCGCATCGGGTCGATCCGCCCCTGATGATCTTCGCCATCCCGCCGCTGGCGCTGTTCTTCTTCAAGGTCGGCAAGATCATCTTCCTGTACCGCCGAGCGGTGGGGGTGAACCTCAAGGATGCCTTCGCAGCTGCGCTGGCCGGGCTGGCGCTGTCGCACACCATCGCCAAGGCGGTACTGTATGGTTTCTTCACCAGCAGCATGCCGTTCTTCCGCACGCCGAAGAACGCTGACAGCCACGGGTTGCTGGTGGCGATTTCCGAAGCCCGTGAAGAGCTGTTCATCATGTTGCTGCTATGGGGCGCGGCGCTGGGCATCTACCTGGTTCAGGGGCTGCCGAGCTCGGACATGCGCTTCTGGGTGGCAATGTTGCTGGTGCAGTCGTTGCCTTATGTGGCAGCGCTGGTGATGGCGTTCCTGTCGTCGTTGCCCAAGCCCGCAGAAAAGGCTGCCGAAGCGCAGCAGGCTTGAAGTTGCCTGGGCTGACCTGTGCAGCCCATTCGCGGGCACGCCCGCTCCCACAGGCCTGGCACAGGCATTCAGAGCTGTGCGGTACCTGGGGGAGCGGGCGTGCCCGCGATTGGGCCGTGCTGCCCGAAACCATTTGATATAAGATAACGCCCCTCAGATTTCCCCGCCTTGCCTTGCCCCGGAGTCCCCCATGACGGCCCCTGCCGAGCTCTCGCCTACCCTTCAACTGGCCTGCGACCTGATCCGTCGCCCCTCGGTCACCCCCGTCGACGCCGATTGCCAGGCGCAGATGATGAACCGTCTGGGCGCCGTCGGTTTCCAGCTGGAGCCGATGCGCATTGAAGACGTCGACAACTTCTGGGCCACCCACGGCAGCCAGGACGGCCCGGTACTGTGTTTTGCCGGCCACACCGATGTGGTGCCTACCGGCCCGGTCCAGCAATGGCAGCATGAACCCTTCGAGGCACTGATCGACGCCGACGGCATGCTCTGCGGCCGTGGCGCCGCCGACATGAAGGGCAGCCTGGCATCCATGGTCATCGCCAGCGAGCGCTTCGTGCAGGACTACCCGAACCACCGCGGCAAGGTCGCGTTTCTGATCACCAGCGACGAGGAAGGCCCCGCCCACCACGGCACCAAAGCGGTGGTCGAGCGCCTGAAAGCGCGCAACGAGCGCCTGGACTGGTGCATCGTCGGCGAACCGTCCAGCACCACCTTGCTGGGTGACGTGGTCAAGAACGGTCGCCGCGGTTCGCTGGGCGCCAAGCTGACCATACGCGGCAAACAGGGCCATGTGGCCTACCCGCACCTGGCGCGCAACCCGATCCATCTGGCCGCCCCGGCCCTGGCGGAACTGGCTGCCGAGCACTGGGACGAAGGCAATGCGTTCTTCCCGCCAACCAGCTTCCAGATCTCCAACCTCAATTCCGGCACCGGCGCCACCAACGTGGTCCCGGGCGAGCTGACCGCGCTGTTCAACTTCCGCTTCTCTACCGAGTCCACCGTCGAAGGCCTGCAGGCCCGAGTGTCGGCGATTCTCGACAAGCATGAACTGGACTGGTCGGTCGACTGGGCACTGTCGGGCCTGCCGTTCCTGACCGAACCAGGCGAGCTGCTCGACGCCGTGGCGGCCAGCATCAAGGGCGTCACCGGTCGCGATACCCAGCCCTCCACCAGCGGCGGCACTTCCGATGGCCGCTTCATCGCAACCATGGGCACCCAGGTGGTCGAACTCGGCCCGGTCAACGCCACCATCCACCAGGTTGACGAGCGGATCCTGGCCAGCGACCTCGATCTGCTGACCGAAATCTACTACCAGACCCTGGTCCGGTTGCTCGCCTGATGCTTGCCTGCCCGCTTTGCCAGGCGCCGCTGAGCCGGCTCGACAATGGAGTGGTGTGCCCGGCCGGCCACCGCTTCGACCGCGCCCGCCAGGGTTACCTGAACCTGCTGCCGGTGCAGCACAAGAACAGCCGCGACCCCGGTGACAACCAGGCGATGGTCGAGGCACGCCGCGACTTTCTCGACGCCGGCCATTACGCGCCGGTCGCCCGCCGCCTGGCCGAGCTGGCCGCCGAGCGCCAGCCTGGCGCCTGGCTGGACATCGGCTGCGGCGAGGGTTACTACACCGCACAGATCGCCCAGGCCTTGCCAGCCGCCGACGGCTATGCGCTGGACATCTCCCGCGAAGCGGTCAAGCGTGCCTGCCGCCGAGCACCGGCGGTCACCTGGATGGTCGCCAGCATGGCCCGCGTGCCGCTGACCGACGCCAGTTGCCAGTTCATCGCCAGCGTTTTCAGCCCGCTGGACTGGGCCGAGGCCAAGCGTTTGCTCAGCCCCGGCGGCGGCCTGATGCGAGTCGGCCCCACCAGCGGCCACCTGATGGAACTGCGTGAAGTGCTCTACGATGAAGTACGCCCTTACGCCGACGACAAGCACCTGGCCCTGGTCCCTGAAGGCATGGCCCACGCCCACAGCGAAACCCTCGAGTTCCGCCTGAGCCTGGCCGCGCCCAAGGCCCGCGCCGACCTGCTGGCCATGACCCCACACGGCTGGCGCGCCAGCGCCGAAAAACGTGCCCGGGTGATCGACCAGCCCGAGCCGTTCGAGGTCACGGTTTCCATGCGTTATGACTATTTCGTGCGCCAAGACTGAGCACACCCGGAGCCCTTATGCGTCAACCTGATATCGAGATCTACCTGAAGGACGCCGACGTCGACCACAAGCAGATTGCCGAGTGGCTCGCCCAGGCAATCGGCCCGTGCACCGAGTGGAAGCAGAAAGGCCATACCTTCAAATGCCAGGCCGGTAACATTCCGGTCACTTGGTTACCCAAGGCTGTAGGGAAATGGAACAGCCTGTATCTGGAAAGCGACCAGACGCCGTGGGCCGATGACGTTGCCTGCGCCCGCGCCGCATTTGCCGCGCTGGGTGTGGAAGTGCGCTGCGCGCCGGGTGGCTGGGTCGAGGAAGACGGGGAAGAAGATGCTGACCGCTGGGTCCGCATCAGCGCCGACGGTGAAGAGGAAATCACCTGGCGTACATCATGAAACGGCAGGCTTGCTCGTTTCTGTAGGAACGGGTTTACCCGCGAATACGGGCTATGCCCGTGGCAGCCACCGTGGTGGCTGCTTCGCGGGCAAGCCCGCTCCTACGGCTTGAAACCAGAGGCTCAGAGGCCCACTACGTCTTCGGCTTGCAGGCCTTTCTGGCCCTGCACGCAGGCGTACTCCACCCGCTGCCCTTCGACCAGGGTACGATGCCCCTCACCGCGGATCGCCCGATAGTGGACGAACACATCCGCACCACCTTCGCGCTGAATGAAGCCATAACCCTTGGCATCGTTGAACCACTTTACATTCCCAGTCTCACGAGACGACATCTGAACTACTCCGGATTTTTATTGTGAAGATCGCCTTGCAGGCACGAGGTCACCTGCCCCGTGCCAACGCCGCTTGCCGAAATATCCTGCAAGTGGCAGGCCGAGTATATGACACAGAACAAAAAAAATTGATGACGGTCCCGTCGTTGGCCGAATTTTGCTGAACTTACGCCGATACGGCAGACTAAATAGCAGAATACTCACCTGAAAATCACACCCAGGGCACACACCCCATGACCCGTTCCCCCCTGCACCGCCTGATATTCGGCGGCCTGCGTCGCCTGTTGTACCTGTGGGTGCGCTCCGAGACCATCAACCAGTCTTCCATGACCCTCAACCTCGACCGCAGCCGGCCGGTGTTCTATGCGTTGCCCTCGCCCGCGCTCACCGACCTGGCCGTGCTCGACCACGAGTGCACCAAGGCGGGGCTGCCGCGCCCGGTGCTGCCGGTAGCCGTCGGCCCACTGCAGGAACCCGCCGCGTTCTTCTACCTGACCCCCGACCCGGACTGGCTCGGCCGCCAGGACAAAAGCGGCGCCCCGCCCACGCTCGAGCGCCTGGTGGCTGCCGTCAGCCAGCATGCCGAAGAAGATGCGCAGATCATTCCTGTCAGCGTGTTCTGGGGCCAGACCCCGGCCAGCGAGTCCAGCCCCTGGAAGCTGCTGTTCGCCGACAGCTGGGCGGTAACCGGGCGCCTGCGCCGGCTGCTGACCGTACTGATCCTGGGGCGCAAGACCCGGGTACAGTTCTCCGCGCCAATCCACCTGCGCGAACTGGTGCAGCACAACAAAGGCCACGAGCGCACCGTGCGCATGGCCCAGCGCCTGATGCGCGTGCATTTTCGCAACCTCAAGACTGCCGTCATCGGCCCGGACATCTCGCACCGACGCACCCTGGTCAAAGGCCTGGTCCATGCCCCGCAAGTGCGCCAGGCGATTGCCGACGAAGCGCAGCGCGAGAACCTGCCGCTGGCCAAAGCCGAGGCCCAGGCACTGCGCTATGGCAACGAGATAGCCTCGGACTACACCTATACCGCCATCCGCTTCCTCGAAGTGGTGCTCAGCTGGTTCTGGAACAAGATCTACGACGGCATCAAGGTCAACCACATCGAACAGGTGCAGGGTATCGCCCCTGGCCATGAAGTGATCTACGTGCCATGCCACCGCAGCCACATCGACTACCTGCTGCTGTCGTACCTGCTGTTCCGCAACGGCCTCACTCCGCCGCACGTGGCTGCAGGCATCAACCTCAACATGCCGGTGGTGGGTAACCTGCTACGCCGTGGTGGCGCCTTCTTCATGCGCCGCACGTTCAAGGGCAACCCGCTTTACACGGCGGTGTTCAATGAGTACCTGCATACCCTGTACACCAAGGGCTTCCCGGTCGAGTACTTCGTCGAAGGCGGCCGCTCGCGCACCGGGCGCATGCTGCAGCCGCGCACCGGGATGCTGGCCATTACCCTGCGCAGCTTCCTGCGTTCGTCGCGTACGCCAATCGTGTTCGTGCCGGTGTACATCGGCTACGAGCGCGTGCTCGAAGGCCGTACCTACCTGGGCGAACTGCGCGGCGCCAGCAAGAAGAAGGAGTCGGTGTTGGACATCTTCAAGGTGTTCGGCGCACTCAAGCAGCGCTTTGGCCAGGTCTACGTCAACTTCGGCGAACCCATCCGCCTGGCTGGTTTCCTCGACCAGCAGCAGCCCGGCTGGCGTGAACAGGATCACGGTCCGCAGTACCGGCCGGACTGGCTCAACGCCACCACCGCCCGCCTGGGAGAAACCGTGGCCCGTCACCTCAACGAGGCGGCCGCCATCAACCCGGTCAACCTGGTGGCCCTGGCACTGCTGTCGACCAGCCGCCTTGCCCTGGACGAGCGCGCCCTGATCCGCGTACTCGACCTGTACCTGGCGCTGCTGCGCCAAGTGCCCTACTCGCCGCACACCACCCTGCCCGAGGGCGACGGCCAGGCACTGATCGAACATGTGCGCAGCATGAACCTGGTGGCCGAGCAGAAGGACGCCCTGGGCCGCATCCTCTACCTGGATGAAGGCAACGCGGTGCTGATGACCTACTACCGCAACAACGTGCTGCACATCTTCGCCCTGCCGGCGCTGCTGGCCAGCTTCTTCCTCAGCAGTTCACGCATGAGCCGTGAACTGCTGGGCCAGTATGTGCACGCGCTTTACCCCTACCTACAGGCCGAACTGTTCCTGCGCTGGACGCCAGAACAGCTGGACGAGGTCATCGACCAATGGCTGGTCGCGCTGGTGGAACAGGGCCTGCTGCGCCAGGACAACGACCTGTACGTGCGCCCGGCGCCCAGCTCGCGGCAGTTCGTGTTGCTGACCCTGCTCGCCCGCACCATCACCCAGACCCTGCAGCGCTTCTACATGGCAACCTCGCTGCTGATCAACAGCGGGCAGAACAGCCTGAGCGCCGAAGCGCTGGAAGACCTGTGCGTGATGATGGCCCAGCGCCTGTCGATCCTGCATGGCCTGAACGCACCGGAGTTCTTCGACAAGACGCTGTTCCGCCACTTCATTCAGACCTTGCTTCAGCAAGGCGTGCTGCACGCCGACGCGCAAGGCAAGCTGAGTTATCACGACAAGCTCGGCGAGCTGGCCGAGGGCGTGGCCAAGCGAGTACTGTCGGCCGAGCTGCGCCTGTCGATCCGCCAGGTGGCCCTGCACCGTGACGACGGGCTGGAAACTTCGACCCTCTAACGGTTCATCGGTCGGCAAAATCCGCTAAAGTCCGTGGGGTTGGCCACAAGCCAGCTCCAAGGACACCGGAGATTCCATGAAAAAGCTCTTTATGCTGTGTTGCGCATCCCTGCTTGCAGCCTGCTCCAGCCAAACCCCACCCAACCAGGCCAGCCTGGACGGTGAAGTCTTCTACCTGCAGCGCATTGCCCTGCCGCCTGCCGCCACCCTGAGCGTGGAACTGCAGGATGTGTCGCTGATGGACGCCCCTGCCGTGACCCTGGCGCGCCAGGCCGGCCCGGTCAAAGGCAACGTGCCGCTGCCGTTCCATCTCACCTATGACCCCGCGCAGGTCAAGCCTGGCCAGCGCTATGCGGTAAGTGCGCGCATTGAGCTGAATGGCAAGTTGCTGTTCATCAATACCGAACACCACGGTGTCGCGCTCGATGGCAGTGACCCGCAATCGGTACGCATCAAGGTAGATCAGGTTCGCTGATACCCGTACTCATCCGTTTACAAGGAAAGCTTCATGATCCGCACTTCCCTGCGCTTCACCACCCTGTGCGCCGGCCTGCTGCTGTCGGCCAGTGCCCTGGCCCTGTCGCTGGGCGACCTCAGCCAGAAAGATGCCACCGGCGGCCTGAAAGATGCCCTGACCCAAGGTGCGCAACTGGCCGTCAAGCAACTGAGCACCCCAGGCGGCTTCAGCAACAACCCGGACGTGCGCATCGAGCTGCCAGGCAACCTGGGCAAAGCCGCCAAGGCGATGAAGATGTTCGGCAAGGGTGAACAGGTCGAAGCCCTGGAAACCAGCATGAACAAAGCCGCCGAGGCCGCCGTGCCGCAGGCCCAGGCGATTCTGGTGGATGCCGTGAAGAACATGAGCGTGACCGATGCCAAGGGCATTCTCAGCGGCGGTGACGACTCGGCCACCCAGTACCTGAACAAGAGCAGCCGCGAGCAGATCCGCGCCAAGTTCCTGCCAATCGTCAAGCAGGCCACCGACAAGGTTGGCGTGGCCCAGCAGTACAATGCCTTCGCCGCCCAGGCCAAAGGCCTGGGGCTGGTCAAGGATGACGCCAATATCGAGAACTACGTGACCGAGAAGGCGCTGGATGGCCTGTTCGAGATGATCGGCAAACAGGAGCAGAACATTCGCCAGAACCCGGCAGCGGCGGCTACCAGCCTGGCCAAGAAGGTCTTCGGCGCGATGTAGGAGCGGGTTTACCCGCGAAGGGAGGGCTAAGCCCTCCCCCTGCGGCCTTCAGCCCTTCTTCACCCTGAACCACGCCGCATACAACGCCGGCAGGAACAGCAGTGTAAGCACCGTGGCCACGATCAGCCCGCCCATGATCGCCACCGCCATCGGCCCGTAGAACACACTACGCGACAACGGGATCATGGCCAGCACCGCCGCCAGCGCGGTCAGCACGATCGGCCGGAAGCGCCGCACCGTTGCCTCGATGATCGCCTGCCAACGCTCCATCCCCGCTGCTATGTCCTGCTCGATCTGGTCCACCAGGATCACCGAGTTGCGCATGATCATTCCCGCCAACGCAATGGTGCCAAGCATGGCGACAAAGCCGAACGGCTGGCGGAACACCAGCAGGAACAGGGTCACACCGATCAGCCCCAGCGGCGCGGTGAGGAACACCATCACCGTGCGCGAGAAACTGCGCAGCTGGATCATCAACAAGCTCAGGACTACCACGATAAACAGTGGCATACCGGCATTCACCGATTTCTGCCCACGTTCGGAGTCCTCCACCGTGCCGCCCACCTCCAGCAGGTAGCCATCGGGCAGCTTGGCGCGAATTTCCTGCAGGGTCGGCAAAATCTGCTTCACCAGCGTCGCAGGCTGCTCCTGGTCGTAGATATCGGCACGCACGGTCACCGTCGGCAAGCGGTTGCGGTGCCAGATAATGCCTTCTTCAAAGCCGTACTCCAGGGTCGCCACCTGCGACAGCGCCACGCTCTGGCCATTGTCGGTGGGCAACGCCAGGCTGCCCAGATTGGCCAGCTCGCTGCGCTCCTGGAGGGTGCCGCGCAGCAGGATCTCGATCAGCTCGTTGTCCTCGCGGTACTGGCTGACCGTGGTGCCGATCAGCGAGCTTTGCAGGAAGCTGGCCAGGTGCGAAGTGCTCACGCCCAGCGCACGGGCGCGGTCCTGGTCGATTTCGAGGAACACCGCCTTGCTGGGCTCCTCCCAGTCCAGGTGCACGTTCACCACATGCGGGTTCTCGCGCACCTTGTCAGCCACTTCACGGGCCAGTGCGCGGGCCTTCTCGATATGCTCGCCAGTGACCCGGAACTGCACCGGGTAGCCCACGGGTGGGCCGTTTTCCAGACGCGTGACCCGCGCGCGCAGGTCAGGGAACTGCTGGTCCACCGTGCTGATCAGCCAACTGCGCAGGCGTTCGCGGTCTTCCATCGACTTGGCCAGCACCACGAACTGGGCGAAGCTGGCTGCCGGCAGTTGCTGGTCCAGCGGCAGGTAGAAGCGCGGCGAGCCGGTGCCCACATAGGCCACGTAGTTGTCGATACCGTCCTGCTGCTTGAGCAGCGCCTCCAGTTGCTTGACCCGCTCGGCGGTATTGGCCAGCGAGGCGCCTTCGGCCAGCTTCAGGTCAACCATCAGTTCCGGGCGCCCGGAAGCCGGGAAGAACTGCTGGGGTACGAAGCGGAACAGCAGGAGGCTGCCGACAAAAGCGGCAACGGTCAGCAGGATTACCGTCTTGCGCCGCCGTACGCACCATTCCACCAGCCGTCGCACGCGCTGGTAGAACGGGGTGGCGTAGGGGTCTGGCGCATGGCCGTCCTTGCCATGGCGCGCGGCATGCAGCTTGGCCAGGTCGGGTAGCAGGCGCTCACCCAGGTAAGGCACGAACACCACGGCCGCCACCCAAGAGGTCAGCAAAGCGATGGTGACCACCTGGAAGATCGACCGGGTGTATTCGCCGGTGCTGGAGGCCGCGGTGGCAATCGGCAGAAAGCCCGCTGCCGTGATCAGCGTCCCGGTGAGCATCGGGAAGGCCGTACTCGTCCAGGCATAGCTGGCTGCCTTGAGGCGGTCATAGCCCTGCTCCATCTTGATCGCCATCATCTCCACGGCAATGATCGCGTCGTCCACCAGCAAGCCCAGGGCCAGCACCAGCGCGCCCAGGGAAATCTTGTGCAGGCCGATGCCGAAGTAATGCATGGCGGCAAAGGTCATGGCCAACACCAGCGGAATGGCCAGCGCCACCACCAGGCCAGTGCGCAGGCCCAGCGAGAAGAAGCTCACCAGCAGCACAATGACCAACGCCTCGACCAGCACCTGCACGAACTCGCCCACACCGGCCTTGACCGCCGCCGGTTGATCCGAAACCTTGCGCAGCGCCATGCCGGCAGGCAGGTTATGCGCCAGGCGCTCGAACTCGCCTTCCAGGGCCTTGCCCAGTACCAGGATGTCGCCACCGTCTTTCATCG
This sequence comes from Pseudomonas sp. yb_2, assembly GCF_043103905.1. Classification (NCBI taxonomy): domain Bacteria; kingdom Pseudomonadati; phylum Pseudomonadota; class Gammaproteobacteria; order Pseudomonadales; family Pseudomonadaceae; genus Pseudomonas; species Pseudomonas sp. yb_2. Next base: position 31,283 of record NZ_JBICKH010000079.1, read on the forward strand.
AAACCGCCAGGCCAATGGCATCCTCGCCCATGAAGCGCATGCGCGGTGCAGGTGGGTCGTTGAAGCCACGGTGCACCTCGGCGACATCACCAATCCGGAAGGTGCGATCACCCACGCGAATGGGGAACTGGCGGATCTGCTCGACACTGTCGAAACGCCCGCTCACGCGCAGTTGCAAGCGCTCGCTGGGCGTCTCGAAGAAACCGGCGGTGCTCACCGCGTTCTGCTCTTGCAACGCCTTCTGCACGGCTTCCAGCGGCACGCCGAGGGTGGCCAGCTTGAGGTTGGACAGCTCGATCCAGACTTTCTCGTCCTGCAGGCCGATCAGCTCGACCTTGCCCACATCCTTGACCCGCTGCAACTGGATCTGGATACGGTCGGCGTAGTCCTTGAGCACCGCATAGTCAAAGCCTTCGCCAGTCAGCGCATAGATATTGCCGAAGGTGGTGCCGAACTCGTCGTTGAAGAACGGGCCCTGGATCTCCGGCGGCAAGGTGTGGCGAATGTCCGCAACCTTCTTGCGGATCTGGTACCACAACTCGGGGATGTCCTTGGAGTGCAGCGAGTCGCGGGCCATGAAAGTAACCTGCGATTCGCCGGGGCGAGAGAACGAGACGATTCTCTCGTACTCACCGGTTTCCATCAGCTTCTTTTCGATGCGCTCGGTCACCTGTCGCGACACTTCTTCAGCGCTGGCGCCTGGCCACAGGGTGCGGATGACCATGGCCTTGAAGGTGAATGGCGGATCCTCGCTCTGGCCAAGCTTGGTGTACGACATGGCGCCAATGACGGCCAGCAGGATCATCAGGAACAGGACGATCTGGCGGTTGCGCAGCGCCCAGGCAGAAAGGTTGAAACCCATCGGGACTTACTCCTTGGCCGTCAGGTTCACTACACGGTTGCTGCGGTCAACGGGGCGTACCTCCTGGCCCTCGCGCAGTACATGGCCACCAGCGGCAACCACCCAGTCACCCGGGTCCAGGCCTTCGAGCACCGGCACACTGTCGCTGCCATAAGCCCCCAGGCGCACGGTCGCCCGCTCCAGGCGGCTTTCCTTGTTCACTCGCCAGACATAGGCCTGACCGTTTTCCGCAGTCACGGCCGACAGCGGTACCGCCAGCGGGATCAGCCCGTCCTTGGCGATGAAAACCCGGGCGCTCTGGCCCAGTTCAGCCGGTACGGCGGACGTGGTAAAGGCGATGCGCGCCGCGAACGTGCGCGAACGCGGGTCGGCGGCCGGTGACAGCTCGCGAATGCGCCCCTGGAAACGCGCCTGCGGGTGCGACCACAACTCCACGCTCACCGGTTGGCCCACAGCGAAGCGGGCGAACTGCTGCTCCGGCAGGCCGATGGCTACTTCTCGCTCGCCATCGGCGGCAAGGGTAAACACGGTCTGCCCGGCGGCGACCACCTGGCCCACTTCAACCTGGCGCTTGGCAATCACCCCGGCCTGCGGCGCACGCAATACGGCATATTCGGCCTGGTTGCCCGCCACCTCGAACTCGGCCTTGGCCTGCTTCAGACGGGCAAGGCCGGCGCGGTAGAGGTTTTCGGCGTTGTCGAACTGGGAGTGGCTGACCATCTGCCGTTCCAGCAGCTTCTGATAGCGGTCGCGTTCGGCGCGCACCAATGCCAGGTTGGCCTCGGCAGCCGCCAGCTGGGCGCGGTTGGCTTCAAGTTGCAGGCGCACGTCCTGCGGGTCCAGTTCGGCCAGCGGCTGGTCGGCCTTGACCCGCTGCCCCTCCTCCACCAGACGCTTGCTGACCTTGCCGCCAATGCGGAAGGCCAGCTCCGGCTCGAAGCGCGCGCGCACTTCGCCGGGGTAACTGTCGGCAGCGGCTTCGGCCGGCTGTGGCTGCACCACCAGCGCCGGGCGCGGCGCGGCGGGTGGGGCGGCTTCCTGACCACACGCCGCCAGAAGCAGGGCAGCGGCGGCGGGCAGAGCGATGGACAAGGCATGGCGCAACATGATGAATCCTTTCGCGGAGTGCACATTTAATATTTGTACTGGCTGGTATATTAAATCAGCGCAACGATGCCGGGAAGGGCATGCTCTGGCTTTTCGACGACCTGGCTGGAGCCCTCTGGCGCCGGTGAGATCAAGCGGCGGCTGAACGCCCACCCTGTCGATCAACTGAACGCTGGCAGGCCGCAGGTAAATGTGAGCTAGGTTTAGCCGTATCGCGGCTGACCCGTTAAGATGGGGATTCTTAAACCAGATGCAGACCACAATGCTCAACGACGCACCCATCGGCCCGGGCCGGCCCAAGGACCTGGCCAAGCGCGAGGCGATTCTCGAAGCGGCCAAGGCGCTGTTCCTCAGCCTTGGCTATGCCAACACCAGCATGGATGCGGTCGCTGCGGCGGCAGGTGTTTCAAAGCTCACCGTGTACAGCCACTTCACCGACAAGCAGACCCTGTTCTGCTCGGCGGTCATGGCCACCTGCCAGATCCAGTTGCCTGACTTGCTGTTCGAGTATCCCGAGGGGGTGCCGGTGGAAGACGTGCTGCTGACCATTGCCCGCAACTTCCAGGCGCTTATCAGCAGTGACGAAGCGGTCAAGCTCAGCCGCCTGATCATGGCCCAGGGCAGCCTGGACCCGAGTTTTGGCGAGTACTTCTACGAAGCCGGGCCCAAGCGCGTGCTCGCAGGCATGGAAGCGCTACTGCGCGGGGCACATGAGCGCGGACTGCTGCGCATCGACAACCCATTGAGGGCGGCGGAGCACTTCTTCTGCCTGGTCAAGGGGGCGCCAGATTACCGCTTGCTGCTGGGTTGTGCGGGGCCGCTGGAGGGAGATGAGGCCGAAGCACATGTGCGAGAGGTGGTAGCAGTATTCTTGCGGGCTTTCCACCCTGAAAACACCTGTCACGTCCCCCTGTAGGAGCGGGTTTACCCGCGAAAGGGCCGGGCCTGCCGGCCAATTCCCACCTGCCGTTCACCGTTTCCGCCGCCACCGTATTCGCGGGTAAACCCGCTCCTACACACTGATCGGTGTTGGACACAGGCCATTGTAGGGGGCCTTGTGTCGCGATAGAGGCGCACAACGGGCCATATTCACCAATCAGCCGAACCTGTTTAACCAATGCGCCTACCTAGCATTTCTGCCAGTAGCCAAACAGAAAAACTCCCGGTAGGTTCATATCTAACTCATTAATATGAACGCACCACCATGCCAGCGCACAGACTGATTTTGTTCTATAAGGATAATAAGCTTTCAACCTGGTATACAGGGAGTACTCACCAGACATTGCTCAGCGCCAATAACTGGAATCTAAGCGAAACGACAAATACCCCTCCACAAGTACGTCTATTGGCCACCGACGCACAAGAATCAACAGTCAGCATTGGCTCGAAAAGCCAGAGAAACATCAACTACAGCCCTTACGGCAATGACAATTGCCCGCCTACCAACCCCTTACTATCTCGATTCACAGGCCAGAACTGGTTACCCTCTGCCATAGGCTACTTACTGGGCAATGGTCATCGCCTGTTCAATCCAGGACTGATGCGCTTTCACAGTCGAGACAACTTGTCACCCTTTGAAAAAGGGGGGATCAATGCTTACGCCTACTGTGAAAATGACCCTGTAAACAAATCGGATCCCAGTGGAATGTACTCCTTGGTGAAACTTATACTCGGCGGTTATAAGGCAAAAAACATAATACCCCGTCTGGATCAAGAGAACCCAAATCTTACAAAACGAGAATACAGAATACTCAAAGAGCACATTGACTATCAAAAATATAAAGCAAGTGCCGAGATACAGGCGAGCTCCAGCACTTTGAGAAAGAAAGGTGAAGAAAGATCTTTGAACGCTGCCCTCCAAGAGTCAAAATTGACAACGCTGGTACTGGAAAAGGTCGAAGGCAAGAAGTCGCGATATGTCACCCCTACCTCCTTCTCTCCCTTTATAATACCTAGTGAGCCATCGCATACGTGGCCAAAAATCAGCTCACCATCGCCAACCTACCTCGACTTCACAGGCAATTACATTGATCCAAAAGCGTATGCAATCCGAACACAATTATTAATCTGGAATTGATAAGGCTTATTCAAAAAACCCTATCAGTTTTTCAACGCCTTCTTCGGATAAATGTCATACCGGCTCGACTTACCCTCAAGGCTATGGCTCGGCTTCGGCCCGTCGATGATCGGTGCCTTGCGCGGGCGTTTCACCACCACCCGGTGGCTGGCCAGCGCCAGGGCGGCTTCGAGCAGGGCCGGGGCATCCAGGTCATCGCCCACCAAAGGCCGGAACACGCGCATTTCCTTTTTCACCAGGGCGCTCTTGTCACGGTGGGGGAACATCGGGTCGAGGTAGATCACCTGCGGCGCCTCCCCTTCCCAGGCGCGCATGCGCTCGATGGCGTTGCCGGTCAGCAGACGCATGCGCCCGACAATCGGGCCCACTTCTTCGTCCGCTCGCGCCCGCACCAGGCCGTCCTCCAGCAGCGCGGCAATCAGCGGCTGGCGCTCGATCAGGGTCATCTGGCAGCCAAGGCTGGCCAGCACGAACGCGTCCTTGCCCAGCCCCGCCGTGGCATCCAGTACCTGCGGCCGGATACCTTGGGCAATGCCCACAGCCTTGGCGATCATCTGCCCGTTGCCACCACCAAACTGGCGGCGATGCGCAGCCTGGCCTTCGACGAAGTCCACACGCACCGGCCCAGGCGCCTGCGGGCCCAGTTGCTGAATCTGCAAGCCGTCGGCGCCCACCTGCACCGCGAAGGCGGCGGTATCGTCCTGCAGCGGCAGGCCCAGGCGTTCAGCCCACGCCCTGGCCTGTTGCGCATACTCAGCTGTCATCGCCTCGACCCTGATACCCGTGCCTTGCTCTTCCATCGTTCACACCCGAAAAATCAAACCAAGCCCTTAATGAATCGGCAGCCACGGCCGATACAGGCAATATCCCGCTATTCTGCCAGAGCACAGCGCGCACGACTGCCATGTCAGATACTCTTCCCATCGGCTTGACCTATTTGTCGCCTGTCGGCAACTACAGTCAGCACAACACCCAGGCACTCGGGGGCGTCAGCCACCTGTGGCAGGATTTCTTTGCCCGGGCGATGGCCGAGCAGCAGGAAGAGCCCGTAGACGGCATCAGCCAGTCGTTCGTGCAGTACGACCAGGACAGCGGCGAACCCATCGGCGGGGCCCGTGCCCTGGCGTTGATCGACGCCCAGCGCGCCTGCCCGGTGCACGACACCATCGTGGCGCCGCCCGAACCTTTGTTTCTGCCCAAGGCCGAGCTTGAAGCCAAGCTGCTGCCGCCCGCCCCCGAGCCGTTCAGCGCCATGGAACTGATCGAGCAGCAGCGTCAGCTCGACATCAACAACAGCTGGCTGCGCCCGGTGGTGATGAACCAGGGTCAGCCGATCGCCGAACCCGGCCCTGGCCCCACGCCACGGTCACTGTTCCTGCCCATCGCCGAGCTGGAAAGCAACCTGCTGGACCCGGCCCCGGAACCGTTCGACGACGCCACCCTGGCCAAGCAGCAGAATGACCTGGCGTTCGACATCCACTGGGCGCGCCCAGTGGTGCTGAACAACGTGCGCGCGTACGCCTGAGGCTAACGACAGATCTGCCAGCGCCCCATGTCCAGGTGAAAGTGGTTGCGGTGCGCAGCGTTGTAATCCGGCCCCAGTACCGTGCTGAAGCTCTCGCAAGCGGCCTGCTGCACCTGACGCAAGAATTCCGCCTTCTGCCCGCCCGCCTGCCAGTCACGCGCCAGGATAATGCGCTGGCCGTCCTTCAGGCGAAAACCGCTGATGTCCAGCGCATTGGCCGTGGCGTGCTGGCTCAAACTGCCCTGCTTGCGGTGGTAGACGTTGCGGCAGGCAAAGCTGCCCAAGTGATCGACCTGCGTCACCGGTTGCCCAAACACCTCCTGCGCCGCCGGCTGCAAGCCATGGTTTTCGAACAGTGCATAGGCCACCGCCACCGGGCAACTGGCCAGAAAGCTGCTGCTCAGCCGCGCCTGGCCGCCCTCGATGCGCCATACGTTCTGCAGCGGGCAGTTGGCCGACGCCGGGCTGTCGGCTTGTGCCCGGTAACGCAGGTGGCTGGTTTCCAGCGCCTGCCGGCACAGCGTTGGGTCATCGCGTAGGCGCGACAGTTTGTAGGGGGTCAGCAGGTTGGGCGGCTGGCGTACGTCCAGCGGCGCCCAGGGGTTCCATGTGGCAGGCAGGCTCCAGCCGAAGTGCCAGGCCAGGCCGGCCACCGTCAGCAGGCCGGCCAGTAGCGCCAGCAATGCCCTCATCAGCGGCGGAACAGGTCGTTCAGCTGGGCAAACGGCTTTGCCTGCTCACCGTAGCCGAACGTGCCCTCATCGCGAATTTCCTGCGCCGCCTGGTAGAAGGCCCCGAGTGCAGCACGGGCCAGCGACGAGCCAACGCTGACGCGGCGCACGCCCAGGTCCTGCAACTGGTTGACGCTCAGCGGCACGCCCGCCATGCCCATCAGCACATTCACAGGGCGCGGTGCGACTGCCTGCACCACGGCACGGACTTCCTCCACGGTGCGCAGCCCGGGGGCGTAGAGCACGTCGGCACCGGCTTCGGCATAGGCTTGCAGGCGCAGGATGGTGTCGTCGAGGTCCATGCGTCCGTGCAGCAGGTTTTCTGCCCGGGCACACAAGGTGAACGGGAATGGCAGGCTTCGCGCAGCCTGCACAGCGGCGCGCACGCGCTCCACAGCCAAGCCGAAGTCATAGATGGGCGCATCGCTGCGGCCACTGGCATCTTCGATGGAGCCGCCCACCAGGCCAATTTCGGCGGCACGCAGAATGGTCTGGGCACAGTCTTCGGGCAAGTCGCCAAAGCCGTTTTCCAGATCGGCGGCCACCGGCAGCGCGGTGGCATCGACGATCTCGCCGGCATTGTCCAGTGTATCGTCCAGGCTCAAGGCGCCTTCGGCGTCTGGCCGGCCCAGGCTGAAGGCCAGGCCTGCACTGGTGGTAGCCAGCGCCTCGAAACCCAGGCTGGCGAGCAACTTGGCGGAGCCGGCATCCCACGGGTTGGGGATGACGAACGCGCCGTCGCGCTCGTGTAACGCCTTGAAGGCCTCAGCTCGCAGGGTTTGCACATCCATGGTTCAACCTCCGGCAGTCAGGGAAAGGTCAGAGTAGCCCCAATTGTTCGACCTCAGGGGCGCGCGGCAATTCCGGCAAAGGTGCCAGGCCCGGCAGGCGTGCCATCAGGCGTTGATGGAAACGCTGGGCCAGCGCCGCAGCCAGGCGATTGTCCGAGGTGTGCAGGAAAATATAGGGATTGCGGCCTTCTTCGATCCAGGCGGCGACTTTTTCTACCCAAGGGCTAAGGAAGGTGTGATTGGCCTCCAGTTCAGGATGACCAATGAAGCGAACCTGCGGGTGCTGGCTGAAGGCTGCCGGCCGCGGAGGCACCTTGGGCTTCTTCGACTGCGCATGCAGCACGGCAGGGTCGCGCGAGGTGCAACTGAACAGCGCACGTGGGTCGAGACAGATGCGCTCCACACCGCGTTCGTGGAGCAGGCGGTTGAGCAGGCGTTCTTCGTCACCCTTGGCAAAAAAGGCCTGGTTGCGCACTTCCACAGCCACGGGCACGGCAATCTGATCAAGGAAGTGACAAAGCTCACCCAAGCGCGCCGGGCCGAACTGGGCCGGCAACTGCAGCCAGTAGGGTGATACGCGCCGGCCCAGCGGGGCCATCAGCCGGGTGAAGTCGAAGGCAGGCTCAAGCTGGTCTCGCAGGTCGCCTTCATGGCTGACATCCCGCGGAAACTTGGCAGTGAAGCGAAAGTGCTCGGGCATGACCTGCGCCCAGCGGGCAATGGTGCCGGGAGCGGGACGTGCGTAGAAAGTGGTGTTGCCTTCGACGGCGTTGAACACCTGGCTGTAGAAGCCAAGCATTTGGTTACTGTTGGCGTCAGCGGGGTACAGGTAGTCGCGCCAGGCGTTTTCGCTCCACGACGGGCAACCGAGAAAGTAAGGCAGTGGTAAGGGGTTCATCCATCAAATGTACAGGTCGAGCCCCAGTACTTCCATGTCCCAGTCAGTAAAGCCGGCAGTGCTCAGGTAGCTGGCCAGTGCGGTGGCGGTGCGGCGGTCACGGGCGCGAGGGAAAACCATGTCCTGCTGGCGGACTGGCAGTCCACCACCAGGGCGGCGGGCGGTGGCTTCCTGCGGGGCAGCTTCTGCCTCCTCGATCACCTCGGCATCGTCGATGGCCTCGTCACGCACCGCTGCTTTGCGCGAGGTGCGCTTGAGCGGGTAGGACTGCGATGAGAAACCGTCGATACGCATGGCATGAGCACTCAGGACCAATGATGGCAATTTAGCAGCATCAGGGTTCCGTCGCTAATGCTTGAGTGATAACTGGACCACAGATCGCGCAAAAGGTTTTAGCGTGTTCGGCGATAACCGACGAACAGCACTCAGTGTTTCTTGGGCGTGGCTACATTATCGCGCAGATAAACCGGTTGCGCCTGCTCGGCGACGATTGCCTCGCCACGGGCCCAGGCAAAGGTGGCCAGGCTGAGAATGTCCAGAGCATTGGGCAAGGCAGCCGGGTTGCTCGCCGCCACCTGTACCGCCAGGCGATCGGCATAGCCCCACCCGGTACCGGCACCGAACCACTCGCCATTGCTGCCTGCCGGCAGCGCCACCTGCTCGGGCGGCAACACGGCTTCACGGCCGACCAGGCGCATTTCGCCCGCTGTGGCCTGGTAGCAGCCCCAGTAAACCTCATCCATGCGCGCATCGATGGCAGCGGCCACCTGCTGCACGCCATGCTCGCGCAATGCACCCTGGGCCAAAGCGGCCAGGTTGGACACCGGCAGCACCGGGCGTTCGAGGGCGAAGGCCAGGCCTTGCACCACACCGATGGCAATACGCACGCCGGTGAACGCGCCCGGGCCACGGCCAAAGGCAATGGCATCCAGCGTATTCAGTGCCACGCCAGAGTCGGCCAGCAGTTGCTTGATCATCGGCAGCAGCTTCTGGGCATGCATGCGCGGGATCACCTCGTAGTGGCTGGTCACCTTGCCGTCATGCAGCAGCGCGACGGAACAGGCTTCGGTGGCGGTATCCAGGGCCAGCAGGGTGGTCATCGAACGGGTATCCAGGTGCGAATGAAAAAGAGCGGCAGTATAGAGCAGCAGCGGCGTTGTGTCCTGAGGGGGCGCTGTGCGGCCTACAAACGACAACGGCCCGCAAGCGGGCCGTTGTCGAGGTGCGTCAGGCGCCGGATCAGCTTAGGGCTGCCAGGACCTTGGCGGTGATGGCTTCAACCGAGCCGACACCTTCGATGTGGCTGTACTTCGGCTTGCCGCCATTGGCAGCCGACAGCTTCTGGTAGAAATCCACCAGCGGCTTGGTCTGGCTGTGGTAGACCGACAGACGATGGCGAACGGTTTCTTCCTTGTCGTCGTCACGCTGGATCAGGTCTTCACCGGTCTCGTCGTCCTTGCCTTCCACTTTCGGCGGGTTGTACTGAATGTGGTAGGTACGGCCCGAGGCCAGGTGCACGCGGCGGCCAGCCATGCGGCCGACGATTTCCTCGTCGTCCACGGCAATTTCGACCACGGCATCGATGTCGACACCGGCAGCGACCATGGCTTCGGCCTGTGGGATGGTGCGTGGGAAGCCGTCGAACAGGCAGCCGTTGGCGCAATCAGGCTGAGCGATGCGCTCCTTCACCAGGCTGATGATCAACTCGTCGGAGACCAGCTGGCCGGCATCCATGACTTTCTTCAGTTCCAGGCCCAGCGGGGTGCCGGCCTTGACGGCGGCACGCAGCATGTCACCGGTGGAGATCTGTGGAATACCGAACTTTTCGGTGATGAACTTTGCCTGAGTACCTTTACCGGCCCCGGGAGCTCCCAGCAGAATTACGCGCATCTTGTGCTCCTCAAATTTTTGTATGAAATTCAATGGATTCGGCGACCAGGGCCAAGTCCGGATAATCGGGTATGACCATAAATCGGTCAGAAGGCTGCTCAAGATACACAGCGCCCGGCAGCCAGACAAGCGTCCCAAAGTTGCAGGAATGCGCCACTTGCGGCTGACCGGGCAGGCGGTTGCGCCTGGCGCAACCGCCCTCCCCGTCATTGTGCCGGGCCTGTATGGCCGTCACCAGACATGACCCGGGCTTGCCCTTAGCCGGTGTTGCGCAGCCCGGCGGCAATACCCGCCACGGTCACCAGCAAGGCCTGCTCCAACGGGCTGTCCAGAGCGGCTTCGCGGCTGCGCGAGCGGGCCAGTAACTCTGCCTGCAGGCGGTGCAACGGGTCCAGATAGGTATTGCGCAGGCTAATGAATTCCAGTGTCTCGGGGCTGTGCGCCAGTAGCACCGGCTGCCCGGTCAGACCCAGCACGACCTGGCATGACTGCGACAATAGGTCGCGCAGGTGCGCACCTAAAGGACGCAAGTGCGGTTGCACCAGACGTTCGTCGTAGGCCTCGGCAATTTGCGCATCCGCTTTGGCCAGTACCATTTCCAGCATGTCGATTCGGGTGCGGAAGAACGGCCATTGCTCGCGCATTTGCGCCAGCAACTCCCCTTGACCACGGGCCAAGGCATTGGTCAGCGCCGTTTCCCAGCCCAGCCAGGCCGGCAGCATCAGCCGGGTCTGGGTCCAGCCGAAGATCCACGGGATGGCCCGCAGGCTTTCGATGCCCCCGGCGCGACGCTTGGCCGGGCGGCTGCCCAACGGGAGGCGCCCCAGCTCCTGTTCTGGCGTCGACTGGCGGAAGTACTCGACGAAATCGGGATTCTCCCGTACCACGCTGCGGTAGGCCTGGACACCATCGGCGGCCAACTGGTCCATCACTTCACGCCAGGCCGGCTGCGGGGGCGGTGGTGGCAACAGCGTGGCCTCAAGCACGGCGGCCAGGTACAGGTTGAGGTTTTGCTCGGCGATGCCCGGCAAACCGAACTTGAAGCGAATCATTTCACCCTGCTCGGTGGTGCGGAAACGCCCCGCCACCGAACCCGGTGGCTGCGACAGGATCGCAGCATGGGCCGGACCGCCGCCTCGCCCGACCGTACCGCCACGGCCGTGGAACAGCAGCAGCTCGACCTGATGCTCGGCACAGATACGCACCAGGTTTTCCTGAGCCCGGTACTGCGCCCAGGCAGCAGCGGTGGTGCCGGCGTCCTTGGCCGAATCGGAGTAGCCGATCATCACTTCCTGCGGGCCGCGCAGGCCCGCGCGGTAGCCCGGCAGGCCAAGCAGGCGCTGCATGACCGGGCCGGCGTTGTCGAGGTCGGCCAAGGTCTCGAACAGTGGCACCACACGCATGGGGCGGGTCAGGCCGGCTTCCTTGAGCAACAGTTGCACCGCCAATACATCCGAGGCGGCACCGGCCATGGAGATGACGTAAGACCCCAGCGAGGCGGCCGGCGCAGCGGCCACTTCCCTGCAGGTCGCCAGCACTTCGGCGGTGTCCGCTTGCGGCTTGAAATGCGCAGGCAGCAGGGGCCGGCGGTTTTTCAGCTCGGCCTGGAGGAACGCGATGCGCTGCTCCTCATCCCAGTCGGCGTAACGCCCCAGGCCCAGGTAATCGGTTATCTCGGTCAGCGCATCACGGTGGCGGGCAGCGTCCTGGCGTACGTCCAGGCGGCCCAGGAACAGGCCGAAGGTCACCGCACGACGCAAGCAGTCGAGCAGCGGCCCCTCGGCGATCACGCCCATACCGCATTCGTGCAGTGACTGGTAGCACAGCTCCAGCGGCGCGATCAGCTCGCGGTTGTCCACCAGCACGTCGGCACCGGCCGGTTGGTTGCTGGTCAAGGCCGAATGCGCCCATGCGCGTGTCGCACGCAGGCGGTCGCGCAGTTGCTTGAGCACAGCGCGGTAGGGTTCGGCACTGTCGCCAACCTGTTTGCGCAGGGCGTCGTTGGCCTGCTGCATGGACAACTCGGCGGCCAGTGCATCGATGTCGCGCAGGAACAGGTCGGCGGCCATCCAGCGCGCCAGCAGGAGTACTTCGCGGGTGACAGCAGCCGTTACATTGGGGTTGCCATCACGGTCCCCACCCATCCACGAGGCAAAGCGGATCGGCGCGGCCTCCAGCGGCAGGCGCAGGCCAGTGGCCTCCAGCAGGGCCTTGTCGACCTTGCGCAGGTGGCTGGGGATGGCATGCCACAGTGAATGCTCGATCACTGCGAAACCCCACTTGGCTTCGTCTACCGGCGTAGGCCGGGTACGGCGGATTTCCTCGGTGTGCCAGGCCTCGGCGATCAGCCGGCGCAGGCGCTCGCGCACTTGCTGGCGTTCTGCCGGGGTCAGGTCACGATGGTCCTGTGCGGCCAGTTGGCCGGCGATCGCGTCGTACTTCTGGATCAGCGTGCGACGGGCCACTTCGGTGGGATGTGCGGTGAGCACCAACTGGATATCGAGCTTGGCCAGTTGCCGGGCCAGGGCATCGTTGCTGTGGCCGGCCTGCTTCAAGCGCCCCAGCAGCTCGGGCAGTACCTGCGCTTCGAATGGCTCGGGCTGGTCGGCGTCACGGCGGCGGATCAACTGGTACTGCTCGGCCATGTTGGCCAGGTTGAGGAACTGGTTGAAGGCCCTCGCTACGGGCAGCAGGTCTTCTTCGGCCAGGTCCGCCAGGGTCGAGCTCAGCTGCTCACCCGGGCCGCGACGGTCGGCCTTGGCACTGTGGCGGATGTCCTCGATTTTCTGCAGGAACGCATCGCCATGCTGTTGGCGAATGGTTTCGCCAAGCAGTTCACCCAACACATGGACATCTTCACGCAAACGCACATCGATATCGGTCATTGGCGCTCTCTCCGTTGCATCCCTATCAGCCTCAGCGCGCCCTGTGCAGGAGCGAGCGGTATCCCCCAAGAGTGCCCACAGCCGAGCGACGATGGCAAGCCGTGATCGGCCAAACCAAACTAAAGTGAAAGCACAGCACTCCCATGCAGTGCAGCCTTTCCAGGCGTCAACAGAGGTCATCATGAAAATCCGTGAACTCGCCCAGCACTGGGAACAGAATGCCGCCGGTACCCTCAGCCGTACCGGTCATGTCCTGCACCTGGACCTGGAGTCCGAAGCGCGCCTGGCCGCGCTGATCGACATGTACCCCAAGCGCACCGCCGAAGAACTGCTCGGCGAACTGGTCGCCGCCGCCCTTGAAGAACTGGAGGCCAGCTTCCCCTATGTACAGGGTCGCCAGGTCATCGCCACCGACGAAGAAGGCGACCCGTTGTACGAAGACGTTGGTCCTACGCCGCGCTTTCTCTCCCTGTCCCGCCAGCACCTGCACAACTTGAGCAACGCGACCGTCGACAGCGACAAATAATCCTGCGCGCCAGCATTCCGGGCCTGCTCAAGGCCCGGAATACCGCTCCATCCTGGGAAAGTTCCAGGCAAATCGCACTGACCGATCAGTCAGAAATAGTTATCCGATCACGGCGCTTTTTTCTGAACTATTCGAAAAACCTTCGAGTCGGAGCCAATAGCCATCACGCTAAAACCCTGCACACTGCCCTCGTGCACCGTTGAACTGAAGCGCGCGGTTATGTCAGGGATTGAGCGATGGACTGCTACGGACATCGTCGTTATCAGGAGTGATCCAATGGAGCTGACCACCATGAAGACCCGCACTAGCCAACTGTCATCCACTCATGTGCGCGGGTTCAAGCTGGCCGCGCTGGCGCTGGGCAGTAGCCTGGTCCTGGCCGGCTGTGCGGGCAATCCGCCCACCGAGCAGTATGCCGTTACCCAGTCCGCCGTGAACTCCGCCGTCAGCGCTGGCGGTACCGAGTTCGCCGCCGTGGAAATGAAAGCGGCTCAGGACAAGTTCAAGCAAGCCGAAATCGCCATGCACGACAAGAAGTACGACGAGGCCAAGCGCCTGGCCCAACAGGCCGAGTGGGATGCACGCCTCGCCGAACGCAAGGCCCAGGCAGCCAAAGCCCAGAAGGCCGTGCAGGATGCCCGCCAGGGCGTTCAGGACGTACGTGAGGAAGGCCTGCGCAGCGTTCAGTGAGCCCTGCCCCGCCAACCTTAGCCTTCGCACACGATCAAAGGATGAACACTATGCGCAAACACGTCATGATTCCCGCCCTGCTGGCCCTGAGCGTCGGTCTTGCTGCCTGCTCGCACGATCCGAATGCCAATCTGGAAGCGGCCCGCACCAACTTCTCCTCGCTGCAGAGCGACCCGCAAGCGAGCAAAGTCGCGGCACTGGAGACCAAGGACGCCCAGGACTGGCTGAACAAGGCCGACAAGGCCTACATGGACCGTGAAGACGAGAAGAAAGTCGACCAATTGGCCTACCTGACCAACCAGCGCGTCGAAGTGGCCAAGCAGACCATTGCCCTGCGCACCGCCGAAGCTGAACTGAAGAATGCCTCGGCCCAGCGCGCCCAGGCCAAGCTGGATGCCCGCGACGCGCAGATCGCCAAGCTGCAGGACAGCCTCAACGCCAAGCAGACCGACCGCGGAACGCTGGTAACCTTCGGCGACGTGCTGTTCGACTTCAACAAGGCCGAACTCAAGAGCAGCGCTTACCCGAACATCACCAAGCTGGCCCAGTTCCTTCAGGAAAACCCGGAACGCAAGGTGATCGTCGAGGGCTACACCGACAGCGTCGGCTCGGCCAACTACAACCAGACCCTGTCCGAGCGCCGTGCCAACAGCGTGCGCATGGCACTGGTGCGTGCCGGGGTAGATCCGGCGCGTATCGTTTCCCAGGGCTATGGCAAGGAGTACCCGGTAGCGGACAACTCGAGCAACTCGGGACGTGCGCAGAACCGTCGGGTGGAGGTGACCATCTCCAACGACAACCAGCCGGTGGCACCACGCTCGGTGAGCCAGGTTCAGCGCTAAGGCTGGCTAGCTGAAAGGACAAGCCCCGCGATCGACGCGGGGCTTTTCTTTGTTCGCCGATAATGTTGTGCCGCCTGTGAGATCGAGCGCCGCCCGCGCGGCGCATCGCGAGCAAGCTCGCTCCTACATCTGTTTCGGGCCAATTATTCCTGTGGGATTTGCGCGCGAACGCCTTGGCGCATGGCGCGATATCGCGTCGTACAAACAAGGCGGTCGCGCGCGTCTGTCACAGGCGTAACTGGCCCGAAACTGATGTAGGAGCGAGCTTGCTCGCGATGCGCCGCGCGGGCGGCGCTCGATCTCGCGGGCGCCAAAAATGCTGCGCCGAACACTCACTGCACCTGCTGCGGTGTTTCCTCGCCCATGCAGCGCACCGCGCGCTTGCGGTTGTCCACCAGCACGCCGGTCAGGCCTTTCTGCTGGGTGTCGAACAGCACCAGCACGCCGTCGACGCACTGGGCCACTTGCGGCGCCGGGTCCAGCGATACCTTGTAGTCCTCGCCGGGGATGGTCTTGAGCATGGTGAAGTCCTGCAGCAGCAGGGCATCTTCGGGCTTGGCGAAATGCAGGTAACCGTAATACCACAAGGCCCCCACCGTCACGATGATGCTGCCGACGCCGGTCAGGATCAGCGGGATGGCGTTGCGTTCTTCACTCATTGCTTGTTCTTCTCGTCAGGGAAATTGGGCACTTCGGCAAGCCGCCGCAGGCCGTTGAAATGGCTGGGATCATCGAGGAACCGCAGCATCACCTGGCGCCAGGTAGGGTCGGCGAAGGTCTGCACGTGCCCCCCTCGGGTCAGTTGCAGCACCCGCGGTGGTGGCGCGTGCTGATACAGGCGGATGCCGTTGTCCATCGGCACCAGGTTGTCGTCGATGCTGTGGAAAAACAACTTGGGCGGGCTGCTCAATCGCTCGATCGAGCGGATCGCGCTGTCGCCGTCCGGCACCAGCCACGACAGCGGAACCTGCAATGGCCAGGTCATCCAGGAGGTGCTGAGCGCAAAGCGCCCCACCGCGCGGTAACTGGCCGGCACACCATCGAACACCAGGGCGCTGAAGCGCTGACGCTGCTCGGGGTGGGCCGCCAGGTAATGAATGGCCATGGCACCGCCCAGGCTCTGCCCCAGCAGTGCCAGCGGCTTGCCCTTGACCTCGGGCGCCTGCTGCAGCCAGGCCATGGCTGCAGCAATGTCCTGGTACACCTCCGGCAGGCTCGGCTGGCCCTGAGACAAGCCATAGCCGCGGTAATCGATCATCAGCACCTGGTAGCCCTGCTTCGGCAGCCAGTAGCTACCCCCCAGGTGCCCTGGCAGGTTACCGCCGTTGCCGTGAAGGTGCAGCACCGTGCCCTTGACCTCGACCCCGGCCTTGGCTGGCAGCCACCAACCGTGAAGGCGGATGCCATCAGCAGTGGTCAGCGTGACATCGCGGTATTCCAGCTTGGCACGCTCAGGGGTGAAGGCCTGACCACGCTCGGGGTAGAACAACAGGCTGCTGCAGCCGCCAAGGCTCAGCAGGGCCAGGCCGAGGACGAGCAGGCGGCAGTGCTCAGAGAATGTTCGCGTAGTCGGCTTCAATGCGATCCAGGCTCAGGTGGTTGAGGAAGTTGGAGAAGCACATCCAGGCCGACAGCGCACTCAGGTCGCGGAACTGTTCAGGCAGGTACTTGGGCGGCTCGACCAACCCTTCCTCAACCAGTTGGCGCAGGGTGCGCATGTCTTCCAGGGTGGTCTTGCCACAGAACAGCAACGGGATCTGTTCCAGTTTGCCCTTCTTCACGGCCAACTGAATGTAGTTGTAAACCATGATGAAGCCCTTGAGGTAGGACAAGTCCTTGGTGAATGGCAGGCCGTTGGGCACCGAGCCGCGGAACACCCGGCTGGCGTTGCTGTAGCTCTGCGCCATCTCAAAGCCCTGCTCGCGGAAGAAACCGTAGACCTGCATGAAGTCTGCGCCCTCCTCGACCATGTGGATGGCACGGGTGCGGTTGGTGAGCTTGCGCAGGCGGCTGGGGTAGGAGGCAAAGGCGATCACCTCCATGAGAATCGCCAGGCCCTCCTGGGTTACCGTCGACGAGGGCGGGCCCTTGGCCAGGAAGGTACAGATCGGCTGGTTCAGGCCATTGAGCGTGGTACCGACGTGCACCAACCCTTCGTGCACCTCCAGGGCGCGCACATCGCGGGCGTTGAACATGGCATCGGCACGCACCTTGATGTAGTCGGCACCGGCTGCGGCGTCGGCGACGATACCGTCGGACTCGAACACGCGAATGGTACCTTCGGCCTCGCCGAACACGTTGTTCAGCCGGTGCTGGAGGATCTCCACCGCCTCCTTGGCGGTGAGATTCTTTGGCTCATCCTTGAGGTCACCACGGCCATCGATGTTGTTCAGGTAGTCCGACAGCATCAGGCCAAGGTCGGCCAGGGTCGGGTCACCGGCGTGGAAGGCATCCGAGGCGGCGCCGTACAGCTCCTGGGAGATCAGGCCGAAGTCCTCGGTACCGCGCGCTTCGAGCATGCGAACCACCATGCGGTATTCGCGGCACATGCGCTTCATGATCTGCCCGACCGGGTTGAACTGGCCCAACTGGCGAATGATGTCGCGCTCGATGCCCTGGAACTCGGCCTTGACCGCGCTGGAGTCGAACGACAGCGGGCGCGACTGGTAGTAGGCGCGATCAACCGCCGGCGGCTCCTTGCCCTTGGCCTTGAGAAAGCCCTGGCGGATGTTGTCGTCCCACTTCACCGCGTCAAGGACCCGGATCGGCGTCTGTGCCGCGACGATGCGGTCGGACAGGGCGCGGATGGTTTGCTGGTATTCGTCCACCGGGAACTCCTTTCTAGTACACGAAACCTGTACCGGCCTCTTCGCGGGCAAGCCCGCGAAGACGCCAACACGGTCATTTGCCCGAGCGCTGGAACCGCGCCACTTCGACGAACAGGTCGGAGTTGGCCGGGTCGTCCAGGTAGGCCAGCACCCGCGCCGCCGGGCTGTCGATCAGCACGCCGTCGCCGTTGTCCTCCGGCACTTCGGTACTACGACCGCTCAGTTCCTTCTTGTCCACCGCCTGCTGTACCTGCTCGACATCCAGGTTGTAGACCACCAGTTCCTTGCCATCGACGATATCGAAGCCGCCAATCAGGAAATTGCCACCCAGGCGCTTGGGCACGCCGGCCGACAGGTACCAGCGGTTGCCGTGGCGTGACACGGTGAACACGTATTCTTCAGGGGCCTTGCCCTTGGCCGTGGCCACCGCCTTGTAGGCGTCGCCACCGCTACGGCTGATCACCAGTTTCAACGGTTCCCCCCAGGCGTCCTTGCTGCTCCACTTGCCGAGCAAGGCCTTGGGCGCTGCCTGGTTGCTGGGCAAAGGCTCATGGAAGGTCACCAGACAACCGCCCAGCAGCAGGAATGACAAAGTCAACAACACCACACGCCAGGCTCTCATCAGGTTCTCCTTGAAAAGGTCGTTCTCGGCTCAGGCCGATGCCAGCACCAGCTGCAGGTATCGGGTAAGCATAGCGAGCATCTGCCCATCGGCTTGCGCATTCGCTTGCTTGAGCAGGCCTTGATATTCCAACTGCTCGATAATCGCCGTCAACATCTGTGCATCCTGCTCCGGCTGCCGCGAACCCACGACCTGCAGCAATTGCCGGGTGCCGTGCAGCAGGATCTGCTCATGAGCGCACACCAGCTCAGCCAGTCGCGGGCACAGCAATGCTTCCTGGCGGAAAGCCTGCTCGGCCATCAGGAAGTCACGGCGGTTCAGCAGTTGCCGCTGAACGTAATCGGCAGTCATGCGCGCCACGTCGTCAGCCAGCCGCGCCCGTGCCTGCGGGCTGCCATCGCCCTGTGCCAGCAACTGGCGCAACACCACCTCGGTATTGGCCCACAGCTTGGCCATGTAGGCCGCACTGCGCTCGACGTACTGGGCAAAGGTATCGGTGAGCAGGTCCTCGATGTCCTTGAAGTAGTAGGTGGTGGCCGACAATGGCACGCCGGCCTCGGCGGCCACTGCCCGGTGGCGCACACCGCGCACGCCATCGCGCACGACAATGCGCATGGCGGCATCGAGAATCAACTGGCGACGCTGTTCGCTGCCTTGGCGGGCAGTCTTGCGGCCTTGGTATTGCACGCTTTCGGCGACGGCGGTGGCGATGCCGGCGGCGCCTTGGTCAGGCATGGCGGGTGTCACGGGGGATACCTCATGGGGGTGTTTCGTCAGTGC